>CAZPWR010000406.1:0-1937 GCA_964590555.1 uncultured Anaerolineae bacterium
TGGGCCTCCTGCGGTGGAACCGCTATTATGGCTATCTTTATGCCTCTTTCGGGGATGAGCTTGGGGATAAGGGCGCTATCCATTATTTCCAGCCCTCCTATCTTCATCCCGATTTTCTGCGGGTTATTGTCAAAAAGTAGAGCCAGGCGGAACCCTTTGTCTTTAAAGCCTTGGTAGTGAACCAAAGCCCTTCCCAGGTCCCCTACACCAACCAAAGCCACTTCCCATTCCCTTTCCAGGTTAAGGATTTGCCGAAGCGCTTCTATAAGCCCCTTGACACTGTAGCCTCTCCCTTGCTGGCCAAAACTGCCAAAGTAGGACAAATCTTTCCGAATCTGAGCTGGATTAAGGCCAAGCCTTTCGGCCAGCTCAGCGGAGGATGTGATTTCCCTCCCTTCCATAGCGAGAAACTCTAAGGTTCTCAGGTAGAGTGGCAATCTGCTTACTACAATGTCGGGAACTTCAATTTCTTTCATGAGTCATCCTCCTCTCCCAAATTCTTTCGCCAACCTTTCCATGCTTATGCGCACCACGGTTGGCCGACCATGAGGGCAAGTTTGCATTACATCAATGGACTCCATCTCTTGCACAAGTTTCCTCATTTCTTCCAAAGACAAAGGCTCGCCGGCCCTAACGGCGCAGTGGCAAGCCAGAGTGGCCAGGACTTTATCCCCCTCTAAGTGCTCCGTCCCGCCTGAAATCAAGGCTTCTATGAAATCCATTAGAGCTTTGCGGACATCGCGTGAGGCGAGGGGGGCAGGAACAGCCCTCACAAGCCAAGTGTTGGGGCCAAACCCCTCTAAGTCAAAGCCTACCTCTTTTAGGGAAGGCAGGAGGAACTCAATTAAATCGCTCTGGTAAGGGGGTAGCTCTATCGTTAAAGGCTCCAGGAGGCGCTGGGAGGGGATGGCTTTCCCTCGGTCCTTCTTGAGCTTCTCGTAAATCACCCTCTCGTGGGCACTGTGTTGGTCAATGAGGTAAAGCCCGTCCGGCCCCTCAGCCACGATGTAGGTGAGGCTTACCTGACCGAGGACACGAAGCATTGGGAGGGTTTTGGCCAATGGAAGGGATGGCTCCGGGGGAGGTGAAGGCTTGGGCTGAGTGAGGGGGAACAGCTTCTGTTCTGGCTCACCCTTGGCAGGACTTAACACCTTAGGAAAGGCCACAAATGGCCCCTGCGTGCTTACTATAAGCTGCCTGAGGGCTTTCTGGAGAGCTTGGAAGACCTCTTCCGAGTTGCGGAAACGCACTTCCCGCTTGGTAGGATGGACGTTTACATCTACCAAAGAAGGGTCTATTTCCAAGCTTATCACCGCTAAGGGATAGCGGCCGGAAGGGAGAAAGCCGTGGTAAGCTTCCAACAGAGCCTTGCTCAGGACAGCATCTTGGACCCAGCGTCTGTTCACGAAAAAAGAATGGGAACGCTGAGGTTTGTGAAGGGATGGGGGACTTACGTAACCGTAAAGCTTGAGCGGGCCTTCAGTTGCCTCAAGTTTGAGCAAGATGCCGGCTATCTCCGGGCCATAGACTCTCGCCAACACCTCTTTCATGTCCCCAGAGCCAGGCGAATGAAAAGAAAGCTGGCCTTCTTTGTGTAAGGCAAACCTCACTTCTGGGTAAGCCATGGCGTAATGGACCACGGTTTCGGTGATGTGGGCCATCTCGGTAGCCGGGTGCTTGAGGAATTTGCGGCGGGCTGGCACATTGTAAAAGAGGTTTTCTACCGAAACCATTGTCCCCACTGGAGCGCCACGTGGCTCCTTCCGCACCACTTTCCCTCCTTCCACTCTTATTAAAACACCGATTGGCTCCCCTGCGCTCCGGGTTATCATGGTGACTTTAGAGACCGCCGCAATGCTGGCCAACGCTTCGCCTCTGAAGCCAAGAGTCCTTATGGCCGAAAGGTCATTTATCGTAGCAATTTTGCTGGTGGCGTA
>CAZPWR010000407.1:0-4825 GCA_964590555.1 uncultured Anaerolineae bacterium
AGGGCAAATATGTGGTTTTGGGGGAGATTGAGGTGGAAGGGCGTAAGCCCAAGGTTTCTTATGAAGGCTCGGCACCCAAGCTACTTGGAGCGCGCTTTGGCGATTTTGCCGTGCTTGAGGGGTTCAGCGTAGAAAAAGGGGCAGAGCGCATTTCGGTAACGCTTTACTGGACAGCCCTCGGTTCGGCCCCGGAGCGGTACAAAATCTTTCTCCACCTTAGAGGGCCTGATGGGCAAATCTATGCCCAAACCGATTTCTTCCCGCAAGAAGGTTCGTTGCCCACCACCGCTTGGATTAAGGGCGAGAAGCTATTGGACCAAGCGGACCTTGCAATCCCCTCAGGCCTTCCCCCAGGCCATTATACCCTAATAGCCGGGATGTATGAGCCCGATTCGGGGAAAAGGGTGCTGGTCCAAAAAGAAAAGAGCCTATCGGACCACGTCACCCTTGAAGTAATAGAATTGCCGTAAATCAATGGGAATGGACGAATAGCCAGGGGCAGAACTTCCTCTCCAACCAATCTACCCCGAAGTAAAGCCCAAGCCCCAGAAGGCTCATGGCCAATATCCCCGCATACATGGCTGGGTAATCAAAGAGTGTGCTACCGGTGATGTAGATGTAGTAACCCAAGCCATACTTGGTGGCGAAAAGCTCTGCCACGTAAAGCACAGCTATAGCTGTCCCCGTGGATTGACGGATGGCGGTGAAAATGGCTGGGAGAGTCGCTGGGAGGTAAACGAAGCGGAAGAGGGCTCTCCTCCCTGCCCCCAGGCTTCTCACCGAAAGGATAAGCTCTGGCCTCAAGGCCGCCGCCTGATCCCTCACCAGAACCAGGATTTGGAAGAAGATGATTAGGAAGATGATGATGATTTTGGCCAAATCGCCAAGCCCCAGGAAGAGGATAGCCACCGGAACGAACACCACCTTGGGGATAGGGTAGAGGAGGTAGATTAACGGTGAAAGGAGGCGGCTGAGGGAAGCGCTCTGGCCGATGGCAATCCCTAAAGGTGCGGCCGTCGCTATTCCAAGGGTTATGCTGGCCAGAACCCTCCAGAAGCTGGAAAGCAAATGCTTGCCCAATTCGCCGGGCAAGGCCAGGAAGAAGGTCTTTAAAACCTCCCACGGCGCCGGAAGTATTGGCCTGTGCACGATTATGGCCAACAGCTGCCAAGAGAGGAGAAGGACCACAAGGGCCAAAAGCACGCTGCGCCTGGACATTTAACCCCTCCTGACAGCATTGAGCATTTCCCGGAGCAAGGAGCAAGTCTGCAAGTAATCGGGGTGGGAACGATCAGGCTTTGTCCCTTCTATGACTATGGCCTCAGTATGTGGGGGCCGGCCCAGGAAAAGGATTTTCCTACCCAGGAAGACCGCCTCCTCTATGCTGTGTGTAACCACTACCGTGGTCAAGCCAGCTTCAGCTTGCAGGTCCAGGGTCAAATCCTCCAAATCCTCGCGAGTGGGAGCATCAAGGGAGGAGAAAGGCTCATCCATGAGGAGAAGGTCTGGGCGAAGGACAAGCGCTCTGGCGATGGCGGTCCGCTGCTTTTGTCCCCCGGATATCTGGGAGGGGTAGCGGTCAGCAACTTCTTGGAGGCCAAGTCGCCGAAGCCAAAATTCAACCAAGGCCTCGGGCTTGCCTGGTAGTGGGGTGCGGGGAGCGTGGAGGCCATCGGGGCCGTAGAAAGCTCTGATGCGCAGCCCCAAGGCCACATTCCCCCTCACTGTATCCCAAGGAAGGAGGCCGTAATCCTGGAGGATTAAAGCCGTCTCGGGCCGGGGCCGCCGCAGGGGGTTGCCCGCTATCAGGATTTCCCCCTTCTGCGGTTTCAGTAGGCCGGCCAGAAGGTAAAGGAGGGTGGTCTTCCCACAGCCCGAAGGGCCAATGACCGCCCACGCCTCCCCTCGCCTTATCTCCCAGCTGAACCCCTCAAAAAGAGGGGGCTGGTGAGGGTAAGAAAATTCAATCGCTTTTACCTCTACAAAGGTTTCTCCACTCACTTGGGCAAAAATTCCGCCTTTACTGAATCCTCATATGCAAGCCGAGCCTGGATAAGCCCCTTCCCTATGGCCCAATCTATAACATCATCCCACTGCTCTTTCTTCGGCACTGAAGCAGTGGGGAAATCGGGGATGGTGTAAGAGCCAGTAAGGGCTGGGGGCACCAGCTTCTTCTCCACCAACAAGCCTGCCCAACGCGCTTTGTCCGAATTGATGTCCTTGACTGCCTTCTCAATAGCTTGGAGGAAAGCGCGCACTGCCTCCGGGTGCTTCTGGACAAAATCCTTGCGGAAGGAGTATACGCTTAGGCTGTAAAATGGATGGCGGGAATCATCCAGGATGAGCCTTGCACCCTGCTGCATGGCCAAGAGAGCCATAGGGTCGGGCAAGGTAGCAGCCTTCAGGTCTCCCGAAGAAAGAGCTGCCATCCGGTCTGGTATCCTGGGCACGGGCACTTCCTTGATTTCCTCGGGCTTTAGGCCTTCAGCCTGAAGAAGCCTCTCGGTCACATACTGGATTATGGTGGCCTCGGATATGCCGATTGCGACTCCCTTGAGGTCTTCAGCCGTCTTTATCTCGCTCTTAGGTGAGGCCAGAATGTAGAATTGGGGGAAGGAAGGAGTAGCAGCCCGTGCTATCCTGACCACCAAGACCGTTGGTTTTTCCTTGTTGTAGAGCGCTACCGAGAGCAAGTCGTTAACTATTACATCAAGCTGGCCGGCAGCCATGAGCTGGTCCCTTTCCGCAGCCGAAGCGACGGGGATTATCTCTAACTTTAGCTCTTTTGGGAAATACCCTTGGGCCTCAGCTACGTAAATTGGGAGGACATCCAAGATTGGCAAGACCCCGACCCGCACAGTTATGGGCTGGGGTGGCCGGTAAAGTTGACAGGCTGAAAGTAGGATCAGTAGCAACAGGGAAAGAACTCGCCTCATCTCTCTTCCCTCCTTGTGGACATACTCAACATTTTGAATGCATTCGGATGAGTCCAGAAGCCTTCTTAAATTTTGAGGGATTAATCGCTGCCTTCATCTTCTACGCTTATAAATCTTATGAATCCTTCGGTTAGACGCTTCACTTTTTGGATTAGGATGTAGATGAAATATAAGCCGCTTAAAATCAGCAAACGTGTTGAACTTGTTTGGAAATAATTTCCTAAACCTGGGGCAAGAAAATACAAGCCTGGTAGCAAAATAAAAAGTGAGTATAGGATGCTATAAATTATGAAAACCTTTGAGGCCCATTTTTGGGAAGACAATTTTTGAACCATTAACCAGGGTTTAAAGAACATCAAAAAACCGGCGATAACCAGCGCAAGAGCGAATGTATACCCTGCCTTCGCTAACAAGGGTAAAATTGTTTCAATTCCCGAAGCCTTGGTCAAATTTAAAACGACAAACATTATGTGAGACATAAGTGCTAATAGCGAGTCCTTTAGTAGCCTGGGGTATGAGAACAAATGTATGCCAAAAAACAGGTACAGCATGATAATGAACCACTGACCATACCACCCTGCAAACCGCCCTAAATTTACATCGGTCAATGAAAAACCCCAAAGCATTATAGTGCTTTCAATAAGCATTAGAAAATAGTTGGAGATGGCGGTGCCAAAATTGTATTCAGGGGTTTCAAGAAATTGGAGATGAGATGGTATAAAAATCATTCCTCCTACAAAGGATGAGATGAACAAGCTGATAAGTAAAAGCTCCACTTGCTCGTTCTTGTCCCCGAAAGTAACACTATAATACAAAGCAACGGCTAAACAAACAATGGATACTAAAACGATGAAAGCAATGAAAAACTTGTTGTAAGCGGAGGTTCTTTTTTTAGATTTAGGCATCTTTCGCTCCCAAAATTTTACTATATGCACTCCGCTGCCAGTCAAACTGGGGCGTGTCGCACCGTGGTCCATGACTTCCCTTAATGCAAGCTTGCTTTTTAGCTGAATCCACTCCTCCTCCAGGGTAAGGATATCGCAAAGGAGGGAGTTTGTCAAAAATAGGCGGTTAACTCACCAGAGGGCAATGGCATTAGGCGCATCTCTTGCGCATCATAAAAGGATTGAGGCGAAGGTTGAGAAGAAGAGGATAAGGCTTATGTATCCGTTCACATTGAAGAAGGCGACGTTCACACGTGAGAGGTCATCAGGCTTGACTATGGAGTGTTCGTAGGCCAAGAGCAAGGCGCACAGGGCAATTCCTGCCCAATAGGGCAATCCGAGGGAACAGCTGAGCCCAAGAGCTATAAGGCCTAAGAGCATCCCAGCATGGCAGAGTGAAGAAAGACGAAGCGCTGCCGCTATCCCAAACTGCGCTGGAATGGAATAAAGCCCGTCCCTCCTATCCACCTCTACATCCTGGCAAGCGTAGATGAGGTCAAAGCCTGCTATCCAGAGGGTGACGATGCCCAAAAGAAGCCAAGCGGGGAAATCCTCTGGAGTGAAAAGGGAACCCCTCACGGCCACCCATGCCCCAGCAGGGGCAAGGCCATCGGTAAAGCCAAGGATGAAGTGGGAAAGCCAAGTGAAGCGTTTAGTGTAATGGTAACCTGCTAAGAAGACTAAAGCTATCGGCATGAGGCGGAAAGGGAGAGGGCCTAATTCCCAAGCCGAGAGGGCAAACATTCCCAAGGAAAAGAAGACAGCGGCCCAAGCTACCTGCGGCTTGAGGGCTCCTGTCACCAGAGGCCTTTGGGCTGTGCGGGGGTTGCGAGCATCGTAGGGCAAATCTACAAGCCGGTTCAAGCTCATGGCGAAGGTCCTGGCCGAAACCATCGCTACGGTTATCCAGAAGAACTGGTGCCAAGTCGGCCACCCATTGGCTGC
>CAZPWR010000408.1:0-2096 GCA_964590555.1 uncultured Anaerolineae bacterium
AGCTCAATGGCTGGGGAGAACTCCAGGACGGTTATATCCTGGTAGCGGTTACGCACTTCATCCCTCAAGGTGCGCATTATCTCAGCGCCTGAGTAATCCCTGGCCGAATGCATCCTCTTGCGGGATGTGCCACCGCCGTGCTGAGTGCGCATAGTGCCATCGGGCTCTTTATCAAACATCATCCCCAAGCTTTCAAGCCAGCTTATGACGAAGGGAGCATCCATCACCAAAGCTTCTACGAGGTCAGGGATGTTTACGAAGTGGCCACCGCCTACCACATCCAAGTAATGGATAACGGGGGAATCGTTGGGCTTATCGGCGGCCTGGATTCCCCCTTGGGCCATCATGGTATTGGCATCTCCGAAGCGCAGCTTGGTGGCTAAGATGACCTTAGCGCCGTGCTCCTGGGCCATCAAAGCTGCAGCCGCCCCAGCTCCTCCTCCACCTATCACCAGCACATCGGTCTCGTAATCCACCTCCGAAAGGTCAAACTTATCGGGGTCAATGCGTGGCTTACCCTCCATGACATCGGCCAACTCAATAGGCATGCGTTGGCCTTTGCTGACCCCTACCCGGATTGGGCGCATCTTGTCTTCAATGTAATCCGGGTGGAACTTGCGCAGAATCTCCTCCCTTTCCTGCAAACTCATAGGTGGGAAATCGTTGTGCAGGCGATACGGCCTTGTAGCTTCCACCTTCTTTATGGATTCACGCATCTCCGGTGTATAACTCATCTTCCCACCTCCTGGGGATTAGTTTAACTTCTATGTCACCTTAGCCATGCTTTTGCAAATCACTGTCCTAACCTACCTAAACCTAAGGAAGCCCTCCCATGGCTTCAGGCCCAACTTATTCAATGCCCAAGCTGCCTTTACGCGCACTCCGCTATCTTTATCTTTCAAGGCCTCAAGAAGACCTTCTATCACCTCAGGCTCAGCACGGCCAAGCATGCCTAATGCCCACGCTGCACTTAAGCGCACTCCACTATCCTTATCCTTTAAGGCCTTAAGAAGAGCTTTTATCACCTCAGGCTCATCATGACTAAGCACGCCCAATGCCCAGGCTGCTTCTGCGCGCCCTTCGTTATCTTCATCTTTCAAGGCCTCAAGAAAACCCTCTATTACCTCAGGCTCAGCACGACCAAGCTCGCCCAATACCCAGGCTGCCCCTCTGCGCACTCTGCTATCCTCATCTTTCAAGGCTTCAAGAAGCCTTTCCACCACCCTATGTTCAGCACGACCAAGCTCTCTCAATGCCCAGGCTGCATTTCTGCGCACTTCGCTATCCTCATCTTTCAAGGCCTCAAGAAAACCCTCTATCACCTCAGGCTCAGCACAACCAAGCTCTCCCAATGCCAAGGCTGCTCTTTCACGCACTCCGCTATCCTCATCTTTCAAGGCCGAAAGGAATAAATCCTTGACAAGGGAACCATAGCGAGTAGGACTTAATAATTTCGGGCTAAGGGACACAAGGAGCGATTTAATGTATTTTTCAAGAATGGAGCGGGCAAGCTCCATATCTACCGAGACATCATCGGCCAAGATGCGAATAGAAAGGGGTAGCCTCCTTTTATCAGGTATCTCATAGATTTTGCAAACGAAATCGGTGGCATGAGCTTGGGAGAAATCGCTCAGGACTGCCGCTGTAAGGAGAATTACTTCCTCCCACCTGGGGCCAAATAGATGAGGCTCAAGGATTTTAAAAGGGTCCTTTTGAGCAGCAATGTAGCGGGCAGCTAAATATTCTTGGAAGGAAAGGTGCATGAACCCGAACTGCCCTATGCCCTTCTCCACCATCAACCCCATCTGCTCCCTCATCAAATCTACGAACTCTGCTGCCAACCTGGAAGCTTGCTTCTCTTCCCTTGCCAGGCCTTCTTTCAAAAGCTCGTGGGCGATCAGCTCTTCTAATTTTTCCCGCTCCACGAGGCCACCAGGGCGATTCTCGTGCATCCAGAAGGCTACTGGCCCCAACACCCGCACCACTTCTTTGGCATCTAACCTCCTGTCACCCAACCACAGCTCTATTGGCTTCCCGGAGAGGCTGCGGGCCAGGGTCCAGCTTTCGGCTAAAGCCCCAACGGCCGGGCGGGCACG
>CAZPWR010000409.1:0-13298 GCA_964590555.1 uncultured Anaerolineae bacterium
ATTTTCTGCAAATTTTCTTGGTTGAGAAGGTCCAATAAAGGGCGGAGGGTAACCTTTTCTCCTTTCAGGCACTGGTTTTCCATCCTTCAACCTCAAGGGATGATAAGCCTTTGGCCCACGTAGATAAAGTTAGGGTTGGGAAGGTTATTGGCCCTCATTATAGCCTCAACGGTTGTGCCATAACGGAAGGCGATGGAAGTTAAGGTTTCGCCATATCGGACTATATGGATTCTGGGCTGGGATACTTGAGCTGGGGCTTGGCCTGGGGCTGGGATTATAAGCTTTTGGCCTACGTAGATGAAATTGGGGTTAATTAGCCGGTTAGCAACGGCAATGGCTTCTACAGTGGTGTTGAAGCGGGTAGCAATGCTCCAGATGGTATCACCTGGCTGGACTATGTATTCAGAGACGGTGGGAGGAGTCGGAACGGCTTGTGCGGTACCTGGAACCTTCAAAATTTGGCCGACGTAAATGAAGTTAGGGTCAGCAAGATTGTTAATCCTCGCCAGTTCTTCCACTGTGGTTCCGAACCGGTAAGCTATAGATTCTAAGGTATCGCCCCATTTTACCGTATAGTTTATGTATCCTTGTGGAGGCGGGGGAACAGGCGTAGGCGGAGGTGTCTGCGGAGTAACTTCGGGTTGAGGTGGTTGTGGGGTAACTTCCAGCTGTAAGGTTGGCGTTGATGTAGCTTCAAGGGGGGCAAGGGTAATTTGGGGTGTGGCTAAAGGTGCTGTAGTAGGCTTCGGTGTTGGGGTGGCTGTAGGGGCTGGCTTTGGGCGAGTGCACCCTCCAAGGAGTAAAGCCAAAACAATTAAAATCGTCAAAATCTTGCCCATCTGCTCTCCTCTTCCGCAAAAGTAGCCTAAGCTTTTTAAATCATAGCACATGGATAACATCCCGTCAAGTAAGCCTTGCCTTTGGGGTGTGTCCCAGTCTCGTCGGGCTGGGCCGTAGCCTTTCCGCTCAGGCAAAGATGAGGCGCTAAAGCGCCCCTCTCCATCCTGGCGACCCGCGTTCCCGAACGGCTACCGGGGGGAGAGGGCGCTTCCAGCGCCCTTTGCAATCTCAGCCCACTTATCGGGAATAAGCCCGCTTCGGCCGAAGGCCCAGGGGCTAATTTTAATAGGCGTGAAGGGGCCTTTTTGCCTAACAGCTTTGTTTGATGTATAATCTTGAAGAAACCAACGGGTTCTTTGAACCCAAAAATCCTTAAGGAGGGTGCCATGGGTAAAAAGCTGGCTGCAATAGTAACGCTGGTCCTTGCCCTCGCCATGGTCATCTCCGCTTGTAAGCCCAAAGCCGCTGAACCCATCAAGATCGGCTTCGTTGGCCCCATAACTGGGAAGTGGGCATACGAAGGCGAGGGAATGCTCAAAGTGATAAAGCTTCTGGCCAAGCAAGTGAACGAGCAAGGAGGCCTCCTGGGCGGCCGCATGATTGAAATCGTCCCCTGCGATGATAAAGGTGAAGCCAGTGAAGCCGCCCTCTGCGGCGATAAGTTGGCCGCCGAGAAGGTAGTGGCAGTCATCGGAAGCTACGCCTCTACCTGCACCGAGCCCCTCTCCAAAGTCCTTAACGAGAAAAACATACTTCAGATTACACCTTCTTCCACTGCTACTGTCCTGACCGAAAAGGGGTACAAGCAGTTCTTCCGCACCTGCTTCTTGGATGACAAGCAGGGTCTCTTTGCGGCCGAGTATTTCATAAAGAAGGGATGGAAGAAGGCAGCCTTCATCCACGACAACTCCACTTACGCCAAGGGCTTGGCTGAGTGGGCCAAGAAGTACTATGAGGAAAGGGGTGGAACAACCGTCCTGTTTGACGCCATAACCCAGGGCGAGCAGGACTTCACCCCAATGCTGACTAAGATTAAGGCTGCCGAGCCTGACGTTGTCTACTTCACCGGTTACCACCCCGATGGTGGTCTCCTTCTCAAGCAGGGCTACGAGCAGGGCATCTTCCCCAAGATCCAGTTCACCGCTGGTAACGCTTGCAACAACCCTGAGTTCATTGAGATTGCCGGTAAAGAAGCCGCTGAGGGAGTCCTGGTGAGCACTGAGCCACTGCCTGGCGACCTTCCTTATCCTGAGGCCAAGAAGTTCATTGAGGACTTCAAGAAGGAGTATGGGGAAGAGCCTGCCAGCATCTGGTGGGTGATGGCCGGTGACGCCTTCAAAGTCATCGTGGAGGCGATAAAGGCCACTAACTCTACCGATACCGACAAGATGGCCGAGTATCTCCATACCCAGTTCAAGGACTTCCCCGGCCTCACCGGGCCAATCATCGGCTTTGACGAGAAGGGCGACCGGCTCGGCACCATCCACAAGTTCTATGTCATAAGGGATGGCAAGTTCGTGCCTTACGAGTAAGGGTTTGAAGGGGAAGGCCTTGAGCCTTCCCCTTAAAAAAACTTTTTAGGGTCTATATTGAAGGGGAGGTGAAATGGGCATTGTCCTCCAGCAGTTACTTAATGGTATCACGATCGGCTCTTTCTACGCCCTCATAGCCTTAGGATATACCATGGTTTATGGCGTCCTCAAACTCATAAATTTCGCCCATGGTGAGTTGTTCATGTCAGGCTCTTACCTCGGTCTCACCATAATCTCAATCCTTATCGGGGCAGGGCTTGGGGGTGAGGCTTTGCTGTGGGCTTTGGCTGGTGTTTTCATTGTGGTTATGGCAATCGTAGCTGGGCTTGGGGTCGGGATTGAAAGGGTTGCTTACCGCCCCCTCCGCAGGGCAGGAAGGCTCCCCGCAGTAGTATCAGCTCTTGGGGTCTCCATAGCCCTGCAGAACGCCGTGATGCTTATCTACGGACCCCGCTACCGGGTCTATCCCAAGGGGGTAATCCCAGCCATTTACTGGCAAGTGGGAGGGATTCAGATTAGCCTTCTCCAAGTTTTCGTCCTCATCCTCTCCTTAATCCTCATGGCTACGCTTTACTACTTCATCCATTACACTAGGCTTGGGACAGCTGTAAGGGCGACGGCTTTGGATCATGATGTAGCCAGGCTTATGGGCATAGATGTTGATGCCATTGTGCGCATTATCTTCATAATAGGGCCGGCCTTGGGAGCTGCCGGCGGAATCATGGTAGGCCTTTATTACGGGCGCATAAACTTCACATTGGGCTGGGGATACGGCCTTAAAGCTTTCACCGCCGCTATCTTGGGCGGGATTGGGAACATCCCAGGAGCAATGGTGGGCGGTATGCTCCTTGGGCTATTTGAAACCTTGGCCGCTGGCTTCATCCCCCAAGGCGGGGCGTGGAAAGAAGCGATAGTCTTCCTCATCCTCATACTTATACTCGTAGTCCGACCAACCGGTCTTTTGGGCGAAAGGGTAGCCGAGAAAGTCTAAGGAGAGGTGCAGGATGAGCGCAATTCTATCTCAGCTCAAGAGCTTGGATCGCCGCATAGTCTACGGGGCTCTGCTTGCTGCGGTTCTCCTTTTTCCGCTGGTGGTTAGGAACGATTATTGGATTTCCACTTTGGTCTTTTTCGGAATATGGGCTATCCTTGGGCTTAGCCTAAACATCATTGTGGGGTATGCCGGGCTCTTCCAACTCGGCCATGCTGCCTTTTGGGCTGTGGGCGCTTATACTACTGCCATCCTTAACATCTACCTTAAAGTTCCAATCCTCGTATGCCTGCCCATAAGTGCTCTGGTCGCCGCTTTCTTTGCCATCATCATCTCCAGACCTATCTTGCACCTCAGGGGTGATTATCTCTGCATCGTGACCATAGGCTTTGGGGAGATAGTGCGGCTCTTCCTCTACAACGACCCCTTCAAGATAACCGGCGGGGTGAATGGCCTAAGGGGCATAGCCCGACCCTCCATATTCGGCTTAGAGATAAACACTCCCACGGCTTACTATTATTACGTGCTTTTCTTTGTGATTATCACCATCCTGATTATGCAGAGGCTGGAGAATTCAAGGCTTGGGCGGGCTTGGAACTACGTGAGAGAAGATGAGATGGCTGCTGAAGCCATGGGCATTGACACAGTAAAAGTTAAGCTCCTTGCTTTCGCCATTGGGGCTGCTTGGGCTGGGGTTGCTGGAAACATATACGCCAGCCGTTACACCGTCATCGCCCCTGAAACCTTCAGCTTCTGGAACTCAGTAGTTATGTTCTGTATAGTAGTCTTGGGAGGCTCTGGCTCCATCCCTGGGGTTTTCGTGGGAACCTTGGGGATGATTTTGCTTCCCGAGGTTCTGAAAAGCGTCCTTTCTCCAATCTTGGAATGGAGGCTTCTCATCTTCGGAATAGCGATGGTAGTCATGATGATTTTCCGCCCTGAAGGGCTTTGGCCTCACAGCCGTTATCGCCTTGAACTACGCCGGGAGGAAACTTCCTCTTGATGTTCGGAGGTGGAGATGGCTCTTCTGGAAGTGAAGAACCTAACCAAGAGCTTCGGTGGGCTTGTAGCAGTGAACGATGTAAGCTTCCACTTGAACGAAGGGGAAATCCTGGGGATGATAGGCCCAAACGGGGCGGGCAAGACCACAGTCTTCAACCTCATAACCGGCATCTTCCCGCCCGATAAAGGGGAAATCCGCTTCAATGGCCGCAGCTTAATAGGCCTTCGCCCTCACCAGATAACTGAGCTTGGGATTGCCAGAACTTTCCAGACCATAAGGCTCTTCCCGAACCTCACGGTCATGGAAAACGTTATGGCCGGCCTACACTGCCGCACGAAGGCTGGCCTTTGGGCCTCTATCTTCCAGACCAAAGCCCAGCGAGAGGAAGAAAAGTTCATTCGGGAAAAAGCTATAGAATGCATTCATTTCATGGGCCTTGGCGGGCTGGAATTTGAGTTGGCCAAGAACTTGCCATTCGGCCTGCAGAAGCGGCTGGAAATAGCCCGAGCTTTGGCTACTAACCCCCGCATACTCATGCTGGATGAGCCTGCGGCTGGCCTCAACGAGCAAGAGACTTCGGAGCTTATGGACTTAATATCCCAATTGAGGGATAGAGGAATCACCATCTTCCTCATTGAACACGACATGAAAGTGGTGATGGGCATATCGGAGCGGATAATCGTTCTTGATAACGGCTATAAGATTGCTGAAGGAACACCAGAAGAAATCCAGAGCAATCCTCGCGTCATTGAGGCCTACCTGGGTAAGGAGGAGTAGGGATGGCCCTCTTGGTTTTGGAAAACGTCCACACCTATTACGGCAACGTCCACGCCCTTAAGGGCATAAACCTCACGATTGAGGAAGGAGAGATTGTGACTCTGATTGGGGCTAATGGAGCAGGGAAAACCACTACCCTTAAGACCATTTCCGGCCTCATAAAGCCGAGGGAGGGCAGAATCATCTTTGATGGCCAAGAGCTGAACAAAGTCCCTGCCCACAAAATCGTCTACATGGGCATATCCCATGCACCCGAAGGGAGGAAAGTTTTCCCAACGCTTACGGTGGAAGAAAACCTCCTTCTGGGAGCTTACTGCTTGGGCAATGACCGCAAGACTATTGAAGCAAACAAGGAAAGAGTCTTTGCCCTCTTCCCCCGCCTGGCCGAAAGGAGGAAGCAGTTAGCTGGAACCCTTTCCGGTGGTGAGCAGCAAATGCTGGCCATAGGGAGAGCGCTGATGTCCAGGCCTCGCTTGCTCCTTCTGGATGAGCCTTCCCTTGGCCTTGCCCCAATGCTGGTTAAAGCCATATTTGAAACCATAAAGGAGATAAACCGGCAAGGGGTGACAATCCTATTGGTTGAGCAGAACGCCAGGGCCGCTTTAAAACTGGCCCAAAGGGCCTATGTCCTGGAGACAGGCCGCATAGTCCTAAGTGGCCCTTCCCATGAACTCCTGCAGGACGAAAGGGTCCGCAAAGCTTATCTGGGGGAGAGATAGCATGAGAAGCCGTGAGGAAATCCTCCGCCTCGCTGTGGAAAGCTTGATGGAAGACGAACGCCTTCGCTCCAACCTCACCGACTACGAAGCCGAAGTGGTGATGAACTGGGCAAACAACTGGCTTGAGAGGAAAATCCTCTCAGTGCCAGAAGAGAAGGTAGAGGAGGTAGCCAGGAAAGAGAAAGAACGGGTGAGAAACCTTTTGATTTCCTTAAACAACATGCTCCTCTACTCCCGTTCTCCCACCTTGAGCATGGCGGTGGGATTAGTGGAGAAACATCTCAACGAAGGTGTCCCTTTCTCCACGAAGGAAATACTTGAATTGGTTACTGAGCTGGCAGGGATAATATGGGAAAGAAGAGCCGGTGGCTTTTAGTCGGCATTTTTATCGCACTACTGCTGCTTGCTTGCGTAGTTGCTTCAATCTTTTTTGCCCCCACGCATTTACCTACCCCGATTCCCACCCCCTCTCCTACTTTAGAGGCCAAATCTTGGTACAAAGTATACTTCACCGCTCCAGGCTCAGAGCCAATAGACAAAGGCCTTGAGGAATTCATAAAATCGGCAACCTCCTCCATTGATATGGCCATATACCAGCTGGATTTGCCCAATATAGTTAGTGCTCTCATAGAGGCAGCTCAGAGAGGAGTAAGGGTGCGGGTTGTAACCGATGTTGACATCCTCAACGACGAAAGGGAAGGTGCTTCTTTCAGGGAGCTTGAGAAGCGGGGGATACCGGTAATCGGGGGAAACACTTCTGGAATCATGCACAACAAGTTCGTAGTAGTGGATGGTAAAGCCGTATGGACTGGCTCTTGGAACTTTACCGTCAACGATACAACCCGTTACGATAACAATGCCCTTTTGATTTACTCCCCGGAACTTGCCCGCAATTACTCGGTGACTTTCAACAAAATGTTTGAGGAAAAGAAATTTGGACCAAGCCGAAAACCCGGAGGAACTACCCCTCGCCTTATAATTAACGGCGTCCCTGTTGAAAACTACTTTTCCCCTGAAGACGAAGTGGGCGAGAAAATCACCGAAAAGCTCAAACAGGCCAGCTCTTCAATCTACTTCATGGCTTTCTCCTTCACCGACGACCGGATGGGGAAAGTCTTGCGGCAAAAGGCAAAAGCTGGAGTCTTAATCCGTGGGGTATTTGAAACCGTCGGCTCCAAGACGAAATACAGCGAGTTCGGAACTTTGGCTAAAGCGGGGATTGACGTCCGGCAAGATGGCAACCCTTACCTAATGCATCACAAGGTCTTCATAATTGACGAGAAAATAGTCATCACTGGCTCTTTCAACTTTTCAGCTGGGGCCGATAAAACCAACGATGAAAATGTCGTAATCATAGAAGACCCAGCTTTAGCCAAAGCCTTCATGGCAGAGTTCCATCGGGTTTATTCGGCAGCCAAAGGTGATTAGGAGGAGAAAATGCCTGAAGAGATAGACCTGGAAACTTATTGCGAGGAGATAGAGGCGCTTATAATTGAAGGTAAAAGCGAGGAAGCCATAACAGCTGCTCGCCACATCCTTTCCTTTTACCCCAAATTCGTAGAAGCTTACCGATTGCTGGGGAAGGCTTGCCTTGAAAAAGGGGACCTCGTCAGCGCAGCCGATATGTTCATGAGGGTATTGGGGGCCGACCCCGAGGACTTAATCGCTTACGTGGGTTTGGCCGATGTCTACAAAACCCAAGGGAAAATAGAGCAGGCAATTTGGTATCTGGAGCGGGCTTTGGACCTTGCCCCTGGGCATAAAGAGTTAAGGAAAGAGCTGGAGAACCTCTACCGAGAAGCGGGGGTGTCCGAACTTTTACCGCATTACACTTTGGCTGGACTTGGGCGCATTTACTTGAAGAACGGCCTCCTTGAACAAGCTGACCAAGCTTTGACCGAAGCTTTGGAGAAAGAACCAGGCAGAGTTGATGTGCAAGTCACTCTGGCTGAAGTTCAGTGGCGGTTGGGGAAGCGCTTGGAATCCGCTCAAACTTGCCTTGAAGTGTTAGATACCTTGCCCTATTGCCTTAAGGCTAACCTCATCCTTGGCTACTTGTGGAGCTCCGTAAACCCAAGCGAGGCCAAAATTAGGTTTGAGATAGCCCAGACCCTTGACCCATTGAACCATAAAGCGTGGGAGCTCTTCGGCAAGGAAAGCCCACTTCAGCCACGTAGGATAAAAATACCCAAATTTGAGATCGCCCCCACACCGGTGGAAGTGAAAGGGGAAATGCCTGCTTGGCTTGAATCTTTGGAATTAGAAGAACTCCCACCTTTACCTGAAGAGGTGGGAAAACCCGAGGAAGTTGAAGTTGAAGAAATTCCTAAGGAAGCCGAGGGGCTTCCCCCTTGGCTCAAAGGTGAAGAAATAGCCATTGGAGAAACCTTGGAAGAACTTCCACCCTGGCTTAAGGGCGAAGAAAAGGCTCCTGAAGAAGCGCCGGTAGAAGTTCCACCTCTGTTTGAAGAAGAAGTCGCCGAAGAATTGCCTTCGGAAGAACTTCCACCCTGGCTTAGGGGTGAGGAGGTTCTTCCCGAAGAAGCCTTAGCCGAAGAAAAAGCCCCTGAGGAAGCGCCAGCAGAAGTTCCTCCTTTGTTTGAGGAGGAAATCACTGAAGAACTTCCACCTTGGCTTAGGGGTGAGGAAATCGTTCCTGAGGAGGCCTTGGCAGAGGAAAGATTCCCTGAGGAAGCCCCAGTAGAGCTTCCTCCTTGGCTTGAGGAAGAGGTCGTTGAAGAAATGCCTCCGGAAGAACTCCCACCATGGCTCAGGGGAGAGGAGGTTTTTCCAGAAGAGGCCTTAGCTGAAGAGAAGCCTCCC
The DNA here is from genome assembly GCA_964590555.1 of uncultured Anaerolineae bacterium. Lineage (GTDB taxonomy): Bacteria > Chloroflexota > Anaerolineae > SpSt-600 > SpSt-600 > SpSt-600. The sequence goes on from CAZPWR010000409.1 coordinate 8,686, forward strand.
GAAGAAGTACCAGTGGAAGGGCCTCCTTGGCTTGAGAAGGAAAAGGAAGCTGTGGAAGAAGTACCCCCAGAAGAACTTTTGCCTTGGCTCAAGGGCGAGGAAGAAGTGCCTATTCCTCCAGTGCTTGAGGAAATAGCCGAAGTTCCAGAAGAAGTAACCCTGGAAGAGATGCCGGCAGAAATACCCCCTTCACCTGAAAAAGAGGTAACCCCAACCCCTGAAGTTGTCCCACCTTCTTGGATAGAAAGCCTCAGGCCTTTGGCCGAAACCTTCTTAGAGGAAGAGATAGAGTCAGCCCTTGCTGCCGAGGCTGAAATGGCTGCAGAAGAGATGAAGGAAGTGGAACAGCCTCCTGCTCCACCTCCCAAACCCAAAAAAGCCGATGAACTCCTGGAAGCAGCTAAGCGTTACGCTCAGGAAGGGGCATGGGAGGAGGCAATTCGCTATTACCGCAAGCTGCTACCGCACAAAAAATACTGGGAAGAAGTGTGCCAGGATTTAGAGGCGGCTTTGGAGAAAGGCGTGGTCTTCCCCGGGATTTATGAGCTTTTAGGTGACATATACCGGGAGAAAGGCCTTTTGGACCAAGCCTTGGAATTTTACAGGAAAGCCTTATCAAGCTAAACGGCTTCTGACTGGCTTTGCTCCATAAATAAGCCAGCCCGGAGAGAACCCAAGGAGGAATTGCCATGGCCATGGAAAGGAGCCTCATAATCATAAAGCCCGACGGAGTCCAAAGAGGCCTCATCGGGGCCATAATCTCCCGGCTGGAGAACCGAGGCCTTAAGATAGTAGCGATGAAGATGATTCAGATGGACGAAAGCCTGGCTCGCCGTCACTACGCAGTCCATGAAGGGAAACCGTTCTTTGAAAGCCTCATAAAATACATAACCTCGGCCCCGGTAGTGGTCATGGTAGTAGAAGGCCCCAGGGCTGTGGAAGTGGTGAGGAAAACAATGGGGGCAACTAACCCCGCTGATGCAGCCCCAGGGACCATAAGGGCCGATTTTGCCCTGGAAATCGGCCGCAACCTCATACACGGCTCCGATTCCATTGAAACTGCCGAAAAAGAGATTAGCCTCTTCTTCCATCCGTCCGAAATACTCTCTTACACTCGCGATACTGACCGCTGGATTTTTGAAAACCCATAGGAGGTCCAAAGATGGATTTTGCACTCAATGAAGAGCAGGAAATGTTCCGCAAAACGATCCGGGAATTTGCCGAGAAGGAAATAATGCCCAGGGCCCAGGAGATAGACCAAAAAGGCGAATTCCCTTGGGACATAATCAGGAAGATGGCTGACCTTGGGCTCATGGGCCTGCCCTTCCCTGAAGAATACGGAGGGGCTGGTGGAGATGCAATCTCTTACGCTATAGCAGTGGAGGAGATAGCCAGAGCTTCGGGTTCCGTAGCCATAACTTATTCTGCACACATTTCCTTGGCCTGCTCGCCTATCTACCTTTTCGGGACTGAGGAGCAAAAGAGGAAATACTTAATCCCCATGGCCAAGGGCGAAAAAATAGGGGCCTTTGGCCTCACGGAGCCGGGGGCAGGAAGCGATGCTGCGGCCATCAAGACCAGAGCCGTCCTTGACGGAGATGAGTGGGTCATAAACGGCCAGAAAATCTTCATCACCAACGGCTCCGTAGCCGATGTGGTAGTGATTGCAGCTGTTACCGACCCGGCTAAGGGCAAGAAAGGAATCTCCAATTTCATCGTGGAGAAAGGGACCCCTGGCTTCCGGGTTGGGAGGGAAGAGGACAAGATGGGCCTTAGGGGCTCCGTTACATCTGAGCTAATCTTTGAAAATTGCCGGATACCGAAGGAGAACCTCTTGGGCAAGGAAGGGGAAGGCTACAAACAATTTCTAATGACGCTTGACGGTGGCCGGATAGGCATAGGAGCCATGGCAGTTGGTTTAGGCATGGCGGCCTTGGAAGCGGCCGCAAGATATGCCAAGGAAAGGGTCCAGTTTGGCCAACCCATCGCCGAATTCCAAGCCATCCAATGGATGATAGCTGACATGGCTACCGAACTGGAAGCGGCGAGGTTGCTTGTTCTAAGAGCAGCTTGGCTCAAAGACCAGGGTCAGCGTTTCACCAAAGAGGCGGCCATGGCCAAACTCTTCGCCTCTGAAGCAGCTGTGAGGGCTTGCTACAAAGCAATCCAAATCCATGGCGGCTATGGCTACACTAAGGATTATCCAGTTGAAAGGCTTTACCGTGATGCCAGACTCACCACCATAGGCGAGGGGACGAGCGAGATACAGCGTTTGGTAATAGCTCGGCACATTCTGGAAAGCTTTTAAGATGGGGGTTTGGGGCAAAATCATCATCGGCGACAGCCGAAATATGGCCGAGGTAGCCGATGAAAGCGTCAGTTTAATCGTTACCTCACCGCCATATTGGCACCTCAAGGATTACGGGGTGCCAGGGCAAATCGGTTATGGGCAAACTCTTCATGAGTACCTTCTGGACCTGGCCCGAGTTTGGAAAGAATGCTGGCGGGTTTTGGAACCAGGCCGAAGGCTGTGTATAAACATTGGCGACCAGTTCGCTAGAGCCGTTGTTTACGGCCGATACAAGGTCATCCCACTCCATGCCGAAATCATAGCCCAATGCGAGACCATAGGCTTTGATTACATGGGCGCTATCATCTGGCAGAAGAAAACGACAATGCACACAACAGGTGGGGCAGTAGTAATGGGCTCGTTCCCTTACCCACCCAGCGGGATTGTAGAATTAGATTACGAGTTCATCCTCTTGTTCCGGAAACCAGGCAAGAAAGTTAGAATATCACCCAAGAAGAAAGAAGCGGCCCGCCTTAGCCGAGACGAATGGAAGGAATATTTCTCCGGGCATTGGACATTCGGCGGTGAACGGCAGGTTGGCCATGAAGCTATGTTCCCAGAAGAACTTCCACGCCGATTAATTCGGATGTTCTCGTTTCCTGAAGAAGTAGTTCTGGACCCATTTCTGGGTAGTGGAACAACGGTTCGGGTAGCTCTTGAATTGGGGCGGAATGGAGTGGGGTACGAAATTCAGCCAGCCTTCATTCCAATCATCCAGGAGAAATTAAATTTGTTTCTGCAGCAGACCACGATCGTCAAACGGGAGAAAGCTTGCCCTCCGGTGGACCCGCCCCAGGGGTACGTCCCCAGAATACAGGATGCTCGCCCTTTAGTGGATCCTAACAAATTGAAATTTGGAACAGAATCAGTCTACAAGGTAACGGCCATTCGGGAAGATTTTTCCTTGCAAATGGATAATGGGCTGGTTGTGTCGTTGTTGGGAATCCAGGTACCTGCCAATCGCCGGGAGCGGGCAATGGAGTACCTTCGCCGATATGTCCTGGGGAAAAGGGTGTTTCTGCGTTTTGACCGTCCCCCTCAGGCTTCTGGTGCTCCCATCCCTGCGTATCTTTACCTGGCCAACAAGCTCTTCATAAACCGCAAAATGATAGAGATGGGTTTAGCTGATGCCGATCGCAGTGCCTGGCACCGGTATCGGGACAAATTTTTGGAAGCAGAGGCTAAACGGAATGGCTAAAGAGTGGGTGCTGAACATCGCCTTCAACCGCTGGCAATTTAATCGTCCACGATACGTGGGTCGGGTAGCTGAGGCTATCCGGGCCTGTGCGCCGAAGTCCCTGGATGAATGGGAGCAATACTACTATAGCCAAGTTCCTGAAAAGCACGTACCAGCTGGTTGGCAAATGTTGGGAAGCACAATGATGGAACACTTGGAGGAAGTTGGCCGTCGTCTCTATGCCAAGATTAGCGAGCAGTTAAGGTCGGAAGTAGATGCTATCATTGAAGAAGATTGTATCCAATATGTGCGCGAAGTAGTTATCCGCCGCACTTACGAAGGCTACATCACAGAAAAACGGACAGTTTACGAACAACTAGAACAGGAACTGGGGGTGAAATTGCTGCCTGCCCCTGATGATTGGGATCGCCGGTATAACGTGGATTTCCTCATTAACGTTGCAGGCAAGTTCATAGGCATTCAGATTAAACCGGTCACTTATACTCAGACTCCGGAATTGCATAGATGGCAGGAGTGGATGCGACGTTCTCACCAACGGTTTGAAGAAGAAAAGGGCGGAAAAGTCTTCATCATCTTTTCAGTAACCGAAAGGGGTGGCCGTAAACGTATTCTAAATGCAGAGGTGATAGACCAAATCCGCAAAGAGATTCAGGGGTTAAGAGCGGGTGAGTAAAGTTCACTCACTTTTGCACGCTGATTGAAATCAGCCTCTTTGGGCCTCCGGCCAAAGGTCGGCCTGCGCCGACCAATTGGGTGTGGGAAGAGGACGAAAGCTTTTCCGGGGGATGTGGGGATGGAGGGGACTGCGCTCCCTTCCGGGGCGTCCCCCCAAGTTTAAAAACGAGGAGGCAAGCAGCCGACCCCTGTAAACCCACCCGCAAGGGGGCGAAGCCCCTTGGCAGAGGGCCTGGGGGATGTGCCCCCCTTTTTCACGCCGATTGAAATCGGCCTTTTTTGTCTTTAGGCCAAGGGTCGGCCTGCGCCGACCCCAGTTGGGGTGGAAGATGGCGAAAGTTTCACCGGGGGATATAGGGTGCCCCCCAAGTTTCAAAACAAGGGGGCAGC
>CAZPWR010000410.1:0-3902 GCA_964590555.1 uncultured Anaerolineae bacterium
CTCGAGAGGGGGCGTGGCGCGTCTCCCCCCCCGGCCGCCGTTCGGGAACGGGGATCGACGGAACGAGAATGGGTGGGCCAGGCCGTAAACGGCCTGGCTGAGATTGCAAAGGGCGCTGGAAGCGCCCTCTCCCCCGGTAGCCGCTCGGGAACCCGGGTCGCCCGGGCGGAAAGGCCGACGGCCCAGCCCGACGAAACTGGGACACACCCGGTTAGCGGCGGGGCTTTCCCAATTTTCCAGCGGAGTGGTTGTTTTCGGCCGCAGGATAAGATTGAGAATGTGGGGCGATTATGCTCCCTCGCATAAGGGTTATGGAGCCCCACCCTCGTTTTATGAGCTGTTGTCTTACTGTGCTGGGGCCAATTGGGGCCCACGTTTGAAAAACTGGAAAGCCCTGGCAAAGGGCCAGGCTGAGCTTCCAGCTCCGAAAGCTAAAGAGCTTTTGCCCAAAGTGTCGCCTGCTTCGGCCTGGAGCAGAGTCCACCGGCTAAGCCTAACATTGCAGGCGCCCAGGAAGGCTGATTCCAATCGCCTAAAGCGGCTACCAACCCGCCCTCGGCGAGACGAAGCTTTTGCCAACTTGGGCGAAAATGGGTATGATGTAACAAGCAAACAACCTGCGCTGGTGCGGAGGTCTTGGGAAAGCCAGAAGCCATTGTTTTGTGAGGGTTTCGGCCAAAGCCTGGGAGTGGTGGAAACGAAAAGCAACCTTTTCGGGCGCTTAAGTTAATATCACCCCTGGAAAGACTAAACTCGGAGGAGAGTTATGGGCATAAGGGTGGGTATACTTACGGTGAGCGATAGGGCTTCAAGGGGGGAGTATCAGGATTTGAGCGGGCCAGAGGTGCGTAAAATCGTGCAGGAAAAGCTTGGGGCTGAGGTTGTAGTGGAAGAAATCGTGCCCGATGAAAGAGAAGCGATTGAAGAAGTGCTTAAAAAATGGGCCGACGAATTGGATTTAGAGCTTATCCTTACTACAGGGGGAACAGGCTTTACCCCAAGGGATGTGACCCCAGAAGCAACTAAGGCCGTTATTGAGAAAGAAGCACCAGGCTTGGCCGAGGCCATGAGAGCAGCAAGCCTACAGAAGACTCCTCACGCTATGCTTAGCCGAGCTGTGGCTGGGATAAGGGGTAGAACTTTAATCGTGAACTTGCCCGGTAGCCCAAAGGCTGCTCGGGAGAACCTTGAGGCTATCTTGCCAGCCCTCCCCCACGGCCTTGACCTCCTCAGAGGCCGGGAGACCCACCACTGAGGATCTCGCGGAAGGCTAAAGCTGATTCCCACATGTAGACGTTGTTGAAAAGGCAATAGACTTCGCTAAACGGTTCGCATTGCCCCCTGAGCCAGGTTAAGTCTTCTTCTGTGAACCGATAGCGGTAGCCCGTCTTACCATGTAATCGGAAATAAGCCAGCCCTCCGGTTACTGGCAAGCGTTGAAATGGATCCACGCAGTGGATGAGTTCCAGCTCTTCGCACAGCCTCTTTACTTCCGAATCGCTCCAATCACCCCTGGGTTCCCAGGCAAATATCAGCCCTTTCCTGGGCACTTCCCGGAAGAAAGTCCTCATGTTGGCGATGTTTTCCTCGGTAGGGGAGAAAGCCGCCGGACACTGGAAGACCACTATCTTGGCCTCCAAAGCTTCAGCTATAGCCAGAGTAGTCTCACAGGCCTGAAAGACTTCGGGGGTCGGGCGGAAGAAGCCGTAAGAGAGGGATTTATCCTGGGGGATTTTGAGGCCAGCCTTCCGGTAGGTTGGGCTTGAAGGGGGATGAGTTATGAGTTGCCAGGCCTTTAGGGTGAATTCAAAGTCGGGCGGGGCTTCCTGGCGCCACTTCCGCGCTGTTTCAACCTTGGGGGGCTTGTAGAAAGTGTTCTGGATTTCCACCAGCCGAAAGGTCTCAAAATAGCGAGCTTTGGGAGCGGGGAAACCGCAACAGCCAATTTTAATCTTAACACTTCTTACCCTTTCCATTGGCCAAGGTTTTGCAGGCTAACGATTTGCGCTCAAGCTGTAGGCCGACCGAAGGGGAATAGGAAATGGCCGTGTTCAAGTTGGACATTGTCCCTTCCCCTCGTAGCAGAAGCTGTCAAATCTCCTGACCGGAGCAAATGGCCTTGTACCAGCCCGGCCTCTCTTCCTCCAGTCGCTCCCATTCTTCTCGGGTGTAGACGAACAGGTCAATGCCCACGGGGAAACCAACAGGCAAAAAATCAGCGGCCCGCTCACGAAATGGCTTGTCCGTGGCAGAGACGATTAGGCAAAGGTCAACATCGCTGCCTGGTCTTGGTAGGCCACTCACCCATGAGCCGAACCAAATGATGCGCTCAATCTCCGGATGTTCTGCCCGGAGCTTGGCAGCATAGCTCTTGACGGCCTGCTCTATCCGTTCTCTATCAGCCGATTTGACGACGACAAAATTCCAGGATGGCCTCGGCGCATTGGATGGCATGTTGCGCCTCCATTCGGGTATAGAAATCGGTCGGTGCGCCTGAATCAAAACTGTTCGGGTAACGCGTGGGAATGTAATGCTTGTCCAGCACGCGGGTGCAATCTACAAGCTCGGATGGCACCTGAATTTGTGGGGGCAAATTGCCGATCAGCACCGTTAGTGTGTGCCCCCAGGCTTCCATCCCCAGCTTCTGAAATAGGGCTTTGATAGCTTTTTCTGCAGCTTGCTGGGAGGCAAAACAGCTCCATTCGTAATCCCCGTCTTCCAGAGCATGACGAGCATGGCGCAAGTCTGCCTCTGCCTGTCGCAACCAGTCTGCATAACGATTGCCCATTTGCCATCTCCCTTCGTTCCGTCTTCTGTTCTCCCTAAGAAGTAATTTAAAGCACAAAGGGGCGGTTTGTCAATTTCGGATGGATGCCTCTGCTCCTGGCCTCTCCCCTCGGTCCCCTCAGCAGAGTCCAAACCTCCAATGGTATAAAGTAACGAGCTTTCGGGGCAGGAAAACTGCAACAGCCAATTTTAACCTTCACTCTTCCTGTCCCTCTCCATTAGCTCATCAGCCAAGGCTTTGTAGGCTAAAGCTCCAATGGATTTGGGAGCATAGACGTTTATCGGCTCGCCATGGCTTGGGGCTTCGCTCAGCCTAACGCTGCGAGGGATAATCGTGCGGAAGACGTAGCCTTTGAAGTGGGAGCGCACATCTTGGACCACTTGCTTGGACAGGGTAGTATGGGGGTCATACATGGTGAGGATGAGGCCAGTGATGCGTAGGTCTGGGTTCAAGTTGTCTTTTACCAAACGAATTGTCCTTACCAGCTGGGCAAGTCCTTCCAGAGGCAAGTATTCGCATTGCACCGGGATTATGACTCCGTGACACGCCACCAGAGCGTTCACCGTAAGGAGACCAAGGCTTGGAGGGGTATCTATGAGGATATAATCGTAGCGTCCTACTATGGGTGAGAGGGCTTTCTTGAGGCGCTGCTCTCGGCCCGGCATCTTTACCATTTCAACCTCGGCTCCGGCCAAGGCTGGTGAAGAAGGAACTAAATCAAGCCGCAGCCACCGTGTGAGCGTTATCACTTCGGTCACAGACAAGTTTTCTATCAGCACATTGTAGATGGAAAAGGGTAGGGAATTTTCGTCTATGCCAAGGCTTGAGGTAGCGTTCGCCTGCGGGTCAATGTCCACCACAAGGACTTTTTTCCCGGCTTCGGCCAGAAAAGCAGCCAGGTTAACGGCCGTAGTGGTCTTGCCAACCCCTCCTTTTTGATTGGCGATAGTGTATATTACTCCCATCCCTCTTTCGCCATCCAGTCTTCAACGGTTTTGCGGTTGGGTATGCCGCTTACTCCCGGCGCTTCCACGGAAAAGGAAGCTACCGCATTAGCAAAGCGAACAGCTCGGCGAGGGTCGCCGGTTTCGTAATAGCGTATTAGGAAAGCTGC
>CAZPWR010000411.1:0-7820 GCA_964590555.1 uncultured Anaerolineae bacterium
GCTGCGCCATGGAGAGCCGCGTCTCCGGCGAGGACCCTTTAAACTGTTTCATGCCTTCGGCCGGCCGCATAGTGACCCTGGCCGAGCCGCCCGGCCCCGGAGTACGAGTGGACAGCGGGGTCTACGAAGGCTGCGAGATCACCCCCTACTACGACCCCCTGATCGCCAAAGTGATCACATGGGGCGAGTCCCGAGGCGAGGCCATCCTGCGCATGCGGCGGGCCTTGGAGGAGTTCCGCATCGTTGGCATCCAGACCACCATCCCCTTACACCAAGCTATCCTGAACAGCACCCACTTCTTAGCCGGGTACTTTGATACAAAGTTCTTGGAAGAAAGGTTCTCCATGGGCGAGGAGACGTTGCAGGATTTGGAGGAGGTAGCAGCCATCATTGCCACACTGGTAGCGCACCAACGGAGCCGGGTTGCCAATCACGTCGTCCAGCAAACTGTGCGGGAAATCTCCGGCTGGAAGTTGGCCGGACGCTGGGAGCAACTGAGGAGAGGAGGATGAAATACATCGCCACGGTGAACGGGAAAACCTACACCATTGAAATCAAACAGAAGGACCGCATCCTATGCGAGGGTGTCGAGCGAGCGGTGGACTTCTGCTTGGTTAACCAACAGCATGTCTACTCCTTGCTTCTCAACAACGCTTCCTATGAAGCCATGATCCAAGAGCGGGAAGGGAAATACTGGGTCTTCCTGCGGGGCTACCTCTTTATCGTACAAGTGGAAGAGGAGCGAGAGCATCGCCTGCGAGAAGCCCTGGGCGGACGCCAAAGCTCTGTAGAGGAAGTGGCAGTGAAGGCCCCCATGCCTGGCCTTGTCATTGCTGTTCCCGTTCAGGAGGGACAGCCAGTCCGGAAAGGGGAAAAACTAATCCTCCTGGAGTCCATGAAGATGCAGAACGAGGTCCAGGCTCCCCGTGACGGGGTTGTGAAAGCCGTACGGGTGAAGCCTGGTCAGAGCGTGGAACAGAACCAGATCCTTGTAGTGCTAAGGTAGCAACTGTATTGTGGCGGGCCTGAACCATGCGGCAATGCCCCGGCCACGTCGCCACAGAAGAACTACCCGATGGCCCAAGGGAATTCGGCTAAGCATAGATCTGAGGGAGGAAGTCATGGTTGATTGGAAAGAAAGGTTGGAAAGCCTACGCCTGAAGTCACTCAAAGAGCTTTTCGGAGTAGAAAAGCCTATAATAGGGATGGTCCATCTCTGGCCACTGCCTGGAGCTCCCGGTTACACAGGTTATGGGATGGATTTAATCATTGAAAAAGCCCTTGAGGATGCTCACGCTTTGGTAGAAGGCGGGGTAGATGGTCTCATCGTAGAGAACATGTGGGATTTGCCCTACTTTGTGGGAAGCGACGTCCCACCTGAGGAGATGACAGCTCACGCCGTAGCTGCTCGCAAAGTTGTGGAAGAAGTAAAAGTCCCTGTGGGGATAAACGTGGTGCACAATGGAGGAGTAGTAACCCTGGCCATAGCTTTGGCCTCCGGAGCTAAATTCATAAGGGTTTGCCTTCTGACAGGGGCCAGAGTCTGGGATACAGGAGAATTTGACCACGGTTGTGCGGCCAAGCTTTTGCGCAAGCGGAAGGAACTCGGGGCTGAGCACATAAAAATCTTCGCCGATGTAGATAAGAAGCATTCGGTCCCGTTCCCCGGGATTGACTTGGCCACCCACATAGAGTGGACTGAGTTTTACCTGGCCGATGCTATCATCGTTTCGGGCAAGATGACCGGAAGCGCCCCGGAGCTGGATAAGGTTAAAGAGGCCCGGAAGCTCACCTCTCGCCCGATCCTCGTGGGAAGTGGAGCCACTTTGGAGAACATCGCCGAATTCCTGAAGTATGCCGATGGAGCTATCGTGGGCACATATTTCAAAGTTGACGGGATAGCCGAAAACCCGGTGGATTTGGACCGGGTCAAGCGCTTTATGGATGTGGTAAGGAAAGTTCGGGGGGCCCTTAGCTAACTTACCCACCCGTGCCGTTGCGACGCACGGGAGGCCTCGGCCTGAGGGGAGCAAGCCCCAGAAGAGGTAAAACGCAGCAATCCCCCACAGCCATTTTGGAGATTGCTGCAGTAGCTATTGTCTTTTCGCCACAAAAGGTAGGTAGCTACGAGCGGAAGAGAAGATAGCGGGGTGGACGCCTTTCTATGATTATTATTGAAGCCCAGGAAAGGGCCACCGCCGCTAAGGTTAGCACTATAAAAGGTACATTCCAGCCCGGATTGCCTTTCAGGCGGGCGTTGGGCATGAGCATCAAAAGGCGCATAACAACGTTAAGCCCTTGCACGAAAACCAGGAGGTTCTTCCCCGCCAATGGGGTCAAAACCCCTGTATTTAGCCCCAATACAGCCAACAAGAAGAGGATAAAGAGGGTTAGGGGTAGCACCGTTATCTGGATATCCTTGAAAAGCGTCTGAGGCGTGTAAAGGAAGATAGCCACAACTTGAAGCAATAAGACCCCCGCAAGCCACAAGTTTCTTCTCGCCACGATTATTCCCCTCCCAAGTAGGCCACTTTAACGTGAGGATTCTCTCGGAGTTCTTCGGCAGTGCCTTCTATAGTTATTATTCCGGCCTCTAAAACGTAGCCCCTGTTAGCCACAGAAAGAGCCATATGTGCGTTTTGCTCCACCAGGAGGATGGTCACCCCTTGGCGGTTAATCTCCTTTATTGTTTCGTAAATTTCCTCAATTAGGATGGGAGCCAAGCCCATGGAAGGCTCATCCATGAGTAGGAGGCGAGGTTTAGCCATCAGAGCCCTTCCAAGGGCAAGCATCTGCTGCTCCCCTCCTGAGAGGGTCCCACCCATTTGGTAAGCCCTCTCTTTAAGCCTGGGGAAAAGTTTAAACACCCTTTCCAGGTTCTCCTCAATTTCCTTGCGGTCCTTAACGGTATAAGCACCCATCTCCAAATTTTCCAGAACTGTAAGGTTGGCAAAAATCTTCCGCCCTTCCGGTACGTGAATTACTCCTCTCCTAACGATGGCATCGGCCGGAAGAGTAGTGAGGTCAATTCCGTCGTATAGTATTCGGCCTTTATCGGGAATGAGGAGTCCTGAAATTGTGCGCAGGGTCGTGGATTTTCCGGCGCCGTTAGCCCCCAATAGGGTTACGATTTCCCCCTCATTTACATGGAAGGAAATTCCGTGTAAAGCCTTTATCGCTCCGTAGGAAACATGCAAATCCTCCACCTTAAGGAGAGGATTCATCCCTTTTACCCTCCTTCTTAACGTATTGCCAAACGGCCTAAGTAGGCTTCAATAACTTTGGGGTTGTTACGCACCTCTTCTGGCTTGCCCCTGGCTATCACCTCCCCAAAGTCCATTACCGTAATCCACTCGCAAATGTTCATTATTAGCCTCATCCTGTGCTCCACCAAGAGGATAGTGAGGTTAAAACGGTCTCGGATGAAGTGGATTAGCTCCATAAGCTGGTCAATTTCCTTGGGGTTCATCCCTGCGGCTGGCTCGTCCAAAAGCAGAAGTTGCGGGTTGGTGGCCAAAGCCCTGGCAATTTCCAGCTTCCTCTGCATCCCGTAAGGGAGGCTTCCAGCGATATCGTTCTGCCTATCGGCCAGCCCGAAGATTTCCAGAAGTTCCTGTGCCAGCTCAGTTATCTCCTTTTCCTCTTTCTCAAACTTCGGAGTGCGGAAAAAGGAGTCAAAAAGTCCATAGTTGACCAAGTAGTGGTGAGCTATGCGAATGTTATCCAAAACGGTCAGGTTAGCGAAAAGCCTTATGTTTTGGAAAGTTCGCGCTATCCCCAACCTTATGATTTCATGGGAGGGCAATCCTACTAATTCTATGCCCCTGAAGCGTATACTTCCAGCGGTAGGCCTGTACACTCCAGTGATTAGGTTGAAAACTGTGGTTTTACCCGCTCCGTTAGGGCCTATTAAACCTACAAGCTCTCCTTCCCTAAGAGTGATGGAAAAATTGCTCACGGCTTTAAGGCTATCAAAGTAGTGGGTTAAGCCCTCAATTTCCAAAATTACTGGCCTTTGCTCCGTCATCCCCTAACCTCCGCAGGTTTCCGAACTGGAGGATAAGTCTGGCGCAAGAACGGGATTTCATATCGCCCAAAAAGCCCCTGAGGCCTCAAGAGCATGAGGAGGAGAAGGACCAATGGGTAAACGACGTAGCGCCAGTTCTCAAAGCCAGTGGGTAGGACAAGCCTTAAAACTCCCTCCAGTAGGAAGACCCAGAAGAAGCTGGTAACAATAGTACCGGTCATGCTCCCAAGGCCACCGAAGACCACAATGATGAGTGGGTTAAATGAAGGCAAGAAACCGAACATAGTGGGATGGACGAAGGCTAAGTCGTGAGCCCTTATCCCGCCAGCAATGCCAGCAAATACGCTTCCTATAACAAAGGCCAAGATTTTGGTGCGGGCTACATCTATCCCCATGAGAGACGCAGCCCGTTCGTCCTCCCTCACCGAAACTATAGCCCTCCCTACGCTGGAGTGAAGGAGGTTGCGCATAAAAAGTATTACAAACATCAAAGTGATAAAAACCCAAGGCCAAGTAGTCCACTTCGGTATACCCACCATACCCCTGGCCCCTTTCATCTCAGGGAAAGGAAGGATAGTGTCTGAGTTATCGGCAAGGACTTTAACGATGATGGTGAATCCCAGGGTAGCAATCCCAAAATAGTCAGAACCGAGGGTGAGGACTGGTATTCCGAAAAGGAAGCTTACGATTCCCGCAACAGCCGCTCCACCGAGGAGGGCCAGGAAGAAAACAATTTGTCTACTTACTGGCTCAGGCAGGCTTTGGATTAAGGAATAAATAGTAGGGCCAAGGTAAGGGCGTAGGACCTTAAGGGCGATGGCAAAACCGATTACAGTGGCAAGGGAGTGAAAGACAAACTCTGTAAGGACGCTTACCCCGTAGAAGCGCTTGAGGAAATTCGCCACCCCCCACATAAAAAGCAAGGCCAGGATTGTCCCACCTATTACTACTACAAGTGCGGATGGGTCACCCCTAACCCAGCGCCAAGTTATATCGGCGGAGGTGTAAGCTCCTAAGGCGTAGAAGCCATATTGGCCCAGGGAGAATTGGCCGTTGAACCCGTAAATGAGGTTAAGGCCAAGGCTGACCATGGTCATAGCCGCGCCCCAGAAGAGGATGGTTTGCCAGTAGGCGTTGATAACACCTTTATTAATCAAGACCTGGACTAAGATAAAGACCAGCGCGGCTCCCAAGAAGAACATGAGAGTAGTATTTCGCAAAAGTTGCCGCATCTTACCTCCTCCGGATAACCCTGTCTTTTACACTTTCTCACCTGGCGCTTCGCCGAAAATGCCTTGCGGCCGGATCAACAGGACTATGATGAGTAGAGCGAACGCTACAGCATCACGCATTGGCGAGGAAATTAACCCAGCGCTGAGGACTTCCACCAGTCCCACAATAAGCGCACCGACAAAGGCACCGGGGACGCTGCCAATGCCACCGATGACGGCGGAGATGAAGGCCTTCAGGCCAGGGATGACACCCATCAGGTGGTGAATTCGGTTGTAAGCTGTAGCGAAGAGGACGCCGCCCGCTCCAGCCAGGCCGCCGGCCAGAGCAAAAGTAGCAGCAATAACCACATCCACATTGATTCCCATCAGCCGGGAGGTCAGTTTATCGTACGAAGAGGCCCGCATTGCCTTGCCAACACGAGTATGCTGCACGATGTACTGCAGAATCACCAACAGGACGACCGACATGCCCATGATAATGAGCATTGCGTTAGAAGCAGTCAGGTCAAATTGGTAGCGAATCAGCCGGGGGGTCAGCCAGATAATGGTAAGCGTTACTCCCAGGAACCCTCCGAACAGCATGCCGAACTGGAGAAGCGGACTGCGCTGCCATGCCTGAGCCCAGGCATGCCCCCGATTGCCCATCACCTTAAGCACCCCATACGCAACCGCAGCAAAGATGCACATTCCCCAAAGAACGCCCAACCACAGAGGAGGAATCATGTCGGCGTTAAGAGCGAACACGCTAAATGGACGAGGGTACGTAATGTAGTTATTGGTAAAAACGAAAGGCAATCCTCCGAAGTATTCCAGGAAGAAGGAAACACCGATGGCCGTAATAAGCGCCGTTATACGGGGCATAGCCCGCAGAGGGCGATAAGCAAACCGCTCTATTGTCACTGCCAACAGAGAACAGATCATCATGGAAACCAGAATCACCGTTATGGTCCCAAGCACCATCGTTACTGTTGAGTTCATCCCGGGCCAGACCATTGATGGCCATCGGTGCAATTCCATCGTAGTAATTGTGAAGAAACTGACGAAAGCACCTACCATAAAGACGTCGCCGTGGGCAAAGTTAATGAGCCTTATGATGCCGTAAATCAGCGTATAACCCAAAGCGATGAGTGCATAAATGAATCCTAATTGAAGGCCGTTCAAGATTTGCTGGAAGAAAACACCAGGGTTCGCGGCCGCAGTACGGCCCACAGCGTAAATCACCAGAACCCCTAACAGGGCGAACAAAGCCTGGCTAATCCAGTTAAGGGCCTTTCCATTCCGTCGCCGGAGCATTCGTTGGTCTACACGCCGAACTTCTATAGCCACACTCATCACGCCCCCTGTAATATGGTTTTGCGATAACATTAGCCGGAGGGCTATTTTGGCCCTCCGGCTAGTAGTTAATCTGTTAACTCTTTACGGGCAGACTGTGGACTTGTAGGAGACCTTCTCCGGACTGACTTCCAGGATGACCGCGCACTTCTTGGGGTTGTGCTGTTCGTCAAAGACGATTTCTCCGGAGACGACTGAGAAGGTCTCCTTCTCCATCACCTTAGCTACCTCTGCCGGATCGTCCGTTCCGGCCTTCTCAATGGCCATAAAGAGGATGTTGGCTGCGTCGTAGGCCAGGGCGGCCAGAGCGTCCGGCACGGAGCCGAATTTAGCCTGGTACTTCTTCACAAATTCCTGAACTACCGGCCGGGTGTCTTCGGAGGAGTAGTGGTTGGTGAAGAAGCCGCCAGCGGTTGCAGTCCTATCCAGTTGTGGAGAGTCCCAGCCGTCACCGCCCAGTTTGATCGCCTTGATACCCATCTGGTTGGCCTGTGCGGCAATGATGTTGACAGTGGAGTAGTAGTCAGGCAGGAAGAGGACATCGGGGTTAGCATCCTTGACCTTGGTCAAGATTGCGGTGAAGTCCGTGTCGCCAGCGGTGTAGGTCTCCCAGACCACCACTTTGCCGCCGCCCTTCTCAAAGGCATCGCGGAAGAACTCTGCCAGACCGCGCACGTAGTCGTTGCCCTGGTCCAAGAGGACGGCCGCCGTCTTAGCGTTCAGTTCCTTCAGAGCGAAGGTAGCCGCCACGGTGCCCTGGAAGGGGTCAATGAAGCAGGCGCGGAAGACTGTCGGCTTAGCGCTCCCGTCCTCGCGGATTGTCACCTTGGGGTTGGTGGAGGTGGGGCTGATTTGGAGGACCTTCCCGCCTGTAGCATCCACGATTTCGGACACGGGGATTGAAGCCTTGGAGCAGACTTCGCCGATGATGAACTTGACCTTGTCCTGCTCAATGACTTTATTGGCAGCGGCAACAGCTGGCTCGGCCTCGCACATGCTGTCTTCAATAACGGGCACGATCTTGCGGCCGAGGACTCCGCCCTTGGCATTCCACTCCTCAATTGCCAAGAGGGCGCCATCGCGAGTGGACTGGCCGAAGGTAGCCACGTCGCCGCTTAGGGGAGCGAGGATAGCAACCTTAAGTTCTGCTGGCGGGGCTGGCGGAGG
This sequence comes from uncultured Anaerolineae bacterium, assembly GCA_964590555.1. Classification (GTDB taxonomy): domain Bacteria; phylum Chloroflexota; class Anaerolineae; order SpSt-600; family SpSt-600; genus SpSt-600. Next base: position 7,759 of record CAZPWR010000411.1, read on the forward strand.
CGTTGCCGGGGCCGGGGTTGGTGTTGCCGGAGCCGGGGTTGGGGCTGCCGGGGGTGGGGCGG
>CAZPWR010000412.1:0-3580 GCA_964590555.1 uncultured Anaerolineae bacterium
CCCAAAATGGTCCAAAAAGGGCCTTTTTCTTCATTTCCGAGCATCTCCACATGCCCCAAAAACCGGGGGGATCCTCGGTTTTTTGCCATCCCCATACCCTATAAGTGCCAGTTTAAGGTTCTTGCTCCACTACTTGTAGGAGCACGCCTGGCCAAAATTCCGAGAATCTCCAAAAGTGCCCAGACCCCCCCTCATGCTCGGATTTTGGCCAGAAGCCCCAAAAGCCGGCAGATTAAGAGATATTTGTCTGCTCAAACAACAATGGCCTTCGGCTCCTCCAGGACCTCCTCCCCTCTGCCGGTTACCTCTGTCTTCCGTACGCATTCGGCACAAAGATAATAGAACCGCACATGGTCAACTTGAGGCCGGATAACTTTCCTTACCGCCTGCTTCATTCGTGCCAGCCCCTTTTCGTCCAGCAGGCACTCAAAGACACTGTACTGCACAGGAGAGCCATAGTCCAGTAAGGTGTCATGGAGCCGGGTACGACGACGGTCGTTAGAGATATCGTACACCACCAGCACAAATTGCTTTTTGGTCATAATATATCCTATTTCGCCAGAAATGGCAAATATCTCTCCCTCTTTCCCTCAATCACTTCGCGCAATATTCGCGCCTGGACCTCAAAACATTTCCGATAGGTCAGCCGCCGCCCGACGGACGGGTGGATAACTTCTGTCTCCAAGCGGGCGCTGTACTGGGCCAGGAAGACCCGCAGTCCAGAACGGCTCAGGACGACTCCACCCTCCGGCCCAGGGCGGAAGTCGTTCGGTGTAAGCATCCGTTTGTTGACAACCGTTAGAATGACTGAATCCACCACTATGCTCCGGAACTCTTCTATCAGGTCCAGCGCCAACGCCGGACGGCCATACTTGTCCGCATGGAAGAAACCGTCATACGGGTCCAAGCCCACCACCTCCAGTGCGGTCATCATATTTTGCGTCAGTAAGGTATAACCCAAGCTCAACAGGGCATTGATGGGGTCGCCTGGAGGTCGCCGGGTGCGTTTCTCAAAGCTCCATTCCTGGCGCAAGGCCCCCCGTAGGACCCGGAAGTAAGCGCGGGTGCCTGTGCCCTCCAGTCCTCGTAAACTCTCCATATCCGCTTCTTCGTCTACCCGCCGGATGGCGCGGGTAAGTTCTTCTATCGGGGCCGGGTCTACCTTCCGGCTCCGGCACAGGCGCCGGGCCAGGGTACGCTCATTACGCAACTTGCCCCTCACGATGGCCCGCGCCACCTCCAAGCAAAAAGCCGGGTCCTGTGCCCGCTCGTACTGGCGGTGACGGAGGGGGATGTTCCGGGGTGTGGGGGGCACCAGCCGCCCCCGCAACTGCCCCGTCCGACTCACCAGCGATAACCCTACCCCAGCATCCAGCAATGCCAGGAGAGCCGGTGTGGTCACCCCGACCGGCCCCACCAAGACCACTTCGCTGACCCGCGCCAGAGGGACTCGCATCAAGACCTTATCCTCCAGGGTCACAAGCAAGTGATGGTACTCTTTCTCTATCCTTGCTCTTGGCTCGGTTACGTAGAGTGTCGGCATTATTCGTACCCTTCTGGGACGTAATCGTAGAAGAGGGTTTCGTCAAATTCTCCTTTCACTTCTATCCGTTTCCCGGCGGCGAGGAAGGAGTAGGTGTTCCGGTAGAAGTGAACACCCAGGAAATCAAACCCTTCATCAAAGGAGGTGATGGCCGTCTTATTGGGCTCCAGACGCAAGCGGATTTGGGCCAGAACCTGCTCCGTATCTTTCCAAGCCGCTTCGGCCTCGGTCCGCTTCCGGCAAAAGACGCAGAAGTCGTCCGCATAGCGCACTAAGGCATAGCCCCGCCCCACCAGGCCTAAGTCCAGGCGGTGGAGGCAGATGTTGCAGAGGAGGGGCGAAATTACAGCGCCCATAGGTACTCCCCGCGCCACCTCCGGATTGCGCCGTCCGATCCATAACCACTGCTCTATCAGGCGTAGAACGATGGGGTCATCCACCTCCTCCCGCACGAAGGCCATAAGGAGTTCGTGGTCCAGACTGTCAAAACATTCGTCAATGTCGGCATCCAGCACCCACTGACGGCCCTCATCCCGGTAGCGGAGGATGGCTCTGACGGCGTCGCGCCCCCCCCGCCCCTGGCGATAGCCGTAACTGCAATCCAGGAAGTGGCGGTCAAAGAGATCGTCCAGCACCCGCAGGACCGCCCGCTGGAGAACCCGGTCAGTGACGGTCAGATTGGTCAGGTGGCGTAGGGAGCCGTCCCGTTTGGGGATTGTGAAGCGTTCCAGGGGGCTGGGCTTGTAGGTGTTGGTGCGGACAGCTGCGGCCAGGTTCACCAGTCGTTCCTCCCAGTTCCGCCGCCAGCGGGAGATGCTGACGCCGTCTATTCCTGGTGCGCCTTTCTTTGCGGCGACCTCTTCCCAGGCGGCCCGGAGGTTTTCAGGAGCCAGAATCTGGTCTATCAGTCGCATCGGAGAACTTCTCCAGGGCAAGATAAATCCTGCATCACATTTGTCACGACATCAAACACGGAACCTCTCCCCAACTTTCTCAGGAGCCTCTGTTGGGCAGTGGTAACTTTCTCGTCTGTCCCATTCCCCGGGTGGTATGGTGGCCTGTCCCAGCGTAGAAGGCGAAGGCGGCCAGCAGGTGCAGGAGCCGCAGCCAGTAGGGGTCCGCCACCAGCGCTGTGAACCGGCATGTCCCCACAAACCCCAATTCCCGCACTTCCCCAAACTCCATCAGCACAACCTGGAGGCGGTAACGGCTGACCGCCACGCACTCCTCCGCATATCGCTTCACCTCCGGTGGAAGTGCTACTGGAGCGAAAGCGTTCCACTTCTGAAGGTAACTGTCAAAGACCAGCCCAGGCAACGGCAAAAGGAAGTTATGTCCCGCCACTCGGTAGGCTTGCCCTTCCCCATTGGTCAGGCTTGAGGTCCTCTCTGTCCGCCGGAAAGTAGTAGGCGAAGCAAACTGTAGGGTCAACGCACGCCCCAATTGCTCTGTGCTCATCAAGTTTTCCTTGATTAATGCCTCATAAGTTGTTTGCCCAGCCCAAGGATGCTCCGTCGGGTCGTAGGTCGCCCCCTTCAGCTTGAAAGTAGCCCCCGCCAGTTCTATCTCCGAGGGCAAGGTTGGGAGGATGCACTCCAGAAGGCAACGGGAAAGGGTCGCCTCCATGCTCGTCACCCGCAGCCAGTACTCCTGCTCTGGGGTGATGGTCACTTTTCCCTCCCTGACCTTCCCCACATCCTGTAAGGAGGAGAGGGTGAAAGGGCGAAGGCGGTTGGGCTCGTGGAGCCGCTCGGCCAGGGCAGGGTCAGCCCGGTGTACCTGCCCCAAAAACCAAGCGTGGACAGCCCGCCCAAGGTCAACGGGGAGGGTGACCGGTTGGATTGGGGAGAGCAAGAGCACAACCGAAAGGAGCATGCCATCACTCCCGGGTGACGTAGAAATTTGTGTCTATCAGCACGACTCGGAGGGTATTAGGTATGGGCTCGCCTTGAGCGTCTCGCTCGCTCTCCACGTATTCCAGCGCACTGTCCAAAGTGATGGCAGCCAGAATCATTCCCGCAGTCAGGGGCTTCAGGC
>CAZPWR010000413.1:0-2110 GCA_964590555.1 uncultured Anaerolineae bacterium
CTCCTGGCAGTCCCCGAAGTCATCGGCATTGAATATCACCCATGGGCCGTTCATTTCCACCTCAGCTTGCGAATTTACCCCGCAGAGCAAGCCCGCAGCAGACGAAAAAAGCCAGCAAGCTCAGGCCAGCCCCGAGGTAAAAGCTGGTGGATGGTAACGGAAAATGATGGTATGTTCACCCTCGGGGACAATAACCCCTCGGAAAGTCCCGTTCACTTTGTAGACAGCGGCTGGATGCCCATCTCCTTCTGCTTTCCAGCCTGGGTAGTAACTTTCTACGTACACCAAGAGCCTCGGAGCCTCCGCCCAAACCTTTAAAACAGCGAAAGTTTCGCCTCGTTCTATAATTTTAACCCCTTCACTTGTCCCCAGAGGCACCTTGGGAAGGTCAGGGAAAGAGCTGGGGACTCCAGCCATTGACTCTGGGGCAAAATCTGGGGAGTTCAGGATTGAAACTATTTCCCAGTTGGTTTGAGCTTTCCGGACCTCGGAGACCAAATAAGCCCTCGGGTTGAAGCCGAAGAAGGCGTAAAATTTAAGGCCGCCTCTTTCGTAAAGGAGCTTGAAAGCGCCATGAGTTATATCCCTTTGCGTGGCCAGGATGTGGACGTTCATCAGTTTGAGGCGGGTTATTTCCTCCACATTAGCCATGATTTCCTTGAGCCAAGCCATCTGAAGTGGTGCTGCTCCGGATACATTCTCAAGGCCGAGGAAAACCCCGACATCGCGTAAGCCAGATTCATTTCCATCAATGCGAAAAGTACCGGGAATAGCCTGCAAGGGGGCAAATTTTTCCACCGCATCAAATGGAGGCCAAGGCCCTTTCGCCGGCTCCAAAATTCTGCCCATGTTTATGGTGAAAAGGTCCAAAAGGAGAATAGCCGACAAAAGGGGATAGCGGAGGCTTTTCCCAGCGAACTCAAAGGCACTCCAAATAGCCAAGAGCAACAAAGAATCGTAAGCCAAAGAGTCCAAAAGCCAGCTGTACTGCGGGGGCTGGCCGGGCAATGCTTTAGAGGCCAGCGAAGCCAAGAGCCAGCTGAGGAAAAAGGTCAAGGTTGCGGCCCCAAGGATTTTGCGCAACTTCTCGCTTTCTTTATTCAGCTCCGCAAAGCCCAGGGAAGCCAACATCGCCACCGAAAAACAGAAAGCCAGCGCAACCCTCTCCACGTTGCGGAGGTAGCCGGGAAAGGCAAGCTTCTGAAGGAGGTAGAAGATAGGGAAGAGGGCAAAATTTTTGCCAAGGGAAAAGAAAAGGCTGGCAATAGCAACCCAGAACCAGAAAAGCCCTCGCTTACTCCACACAGCCCAGGCAGCCAAGAAGAGAGCAATAAGCCCAGGGTAAAGGGCATAACTCCCCACCACGTGAGGCAAAACAGCCCCCATGAGCTCCCACCAAGCAAACCCTCCCTCGGAAGCACGCTCCCAATGTATAGCCGAGCGGTCCGATAACTTAGTGAGCTCCCAGGTGGGAATCGCTTGGATCGCCCCAAAGCCGAGCCAGAAAGCCAGCATTGGAACCGTAAGCTGGATAGTTCTTCCCCAGGGAAGCCTTTTCCTGTAAGCTCGGTAAAAGAGCCAAGCCAGGGTTAGGGGTAAAATGGTCAGGTAAGACTGAGGGCGCCCTGCCAGTAAAACCATTGCCAGACAAAGCCCTGACGCTCCAGCCCAAAGGGATGAGTTTCGGTCAATGGCCAAAGTAGTGGCTAAAAGGGAAGCGGGAAGCCATACCTCAGCTTCAAGCATGGAAAGCTGAAGGGGAGGGAAACCGGTTAAGTATCCACTAAACGTGAAGGAGATGGCAGCCAGGAAAGCGCCTCCGCGGTTCCTCGTAAGGTAAAGGGCAAAGAGGTAAGTGAAAAGGCCAGCCAAGAAGAAGTGTAAGATGGCTTCCCACTGAAGGGCTTCCAGGGAGAGCCTGCCGCCGGTTAGGAAGGCAGTGACCCAAGCGATAGGGTAAAAGGTAGCGGCTTGGGGGTCGGCAAAGTGGGGGTAGCCGCAGGAGACAAAAGGGTTCCACAAAGGAAGATGGCCGCGAGCCAGGGGAGAGGCCGCAAAATAACGAGGGGGGGAAAAGATGGGGGTGGAATCGCCAGGGTTTGACCTGGCG
>CAZPWR010000414.1:0-3853 GCA_964590555.1 uncultured Anaerolineae bacterium
GCACTATAACCCCACCTCTCCCAGCCAGGTTTCAATCCCACTATGGTGCGATTGCGACCAAGGGGATATTAAGTTGTTAAAGTGCTTGGCCTCGGCGAAGGGCTTGGTTTTGTTTCAGCTATATTTTAGTACCTATTTTCCTTTTTGTCAAATCAGCAAAGTTGGAAAATTGGCCAATTTCGCGGCAAACCTCCGGTTACCCCCTAAACCCCGGGAGGTCGACTGCAAGTGAAGTAAGGGCAAAATCGGTGGAATTTTTGGGAGATTTTGGCGTGAATGTGGGCAATTTCCACTATTTCTTTCCACCTTGCTTTATATGCGAAATGTCAAATTGAGCCATTTTGGCCTAAACCAGCGCTAAAACCCGGAGGTCGACGGCAAATAAATCGCGCCGGTTTAAAGTGGGGGTTTAACTCAAATTTGCTGAGGGCCAAGCACCGAGGGGTTTGCCGGCCTCTTTTGCCCGAATTAAAACCGCAAGAGGCAGGGGGGTCTGCCAGCATTTCGGGCTTCACCTGGGACGAGGCTGATGCCCCTCACTATGGATAAGCATCAGCCTCCCTCAAGGCTAAGCACAATGGGGGCCAGAAAAAGCCGATTTCTAATCAGCTAAAAGCTTTGCAGCAAGTTCTACAATGTCCGCAACTTTTAGGCCAGCTCCTCTGGCTGCCCTTGATAGGGTCCTGCGGCATTGGGGGCAAGCGGTAATTACCGTCTTTGCCCCTACAAGGCGAGCTTGCCCAAGGCGCATCTTGGCCACTTCTTCCCCGGCTGAAGGCTCAAGGCTTTCCACATTCCCCCCACCACCACAACAGAGTGCCTCGGCTCGGGTAAGGGGCATTTCCACAAGGCTCGCGCCAGGGATTGACTTCAAGAATGCCCTCGGCTCTTCATAAACACCGCTCCCTCGCCCCAAATCGCAAGGGTCATGGTAAGTGAGCTTCTCCTCCAAAGGCTTAAGGGGAAGCCCAGCCTCCGCAAGCCACTGCGATGAATGCACCACTTTTACCGGGTTATCTTCCCCAAGAAGCTCAGGGTAAACCTTCCTCCACATCCGGTAACAGGAAGGGCAAGTGGTTATTAGCACTTTGGCCCCAGTTTCCTTGACCGTAGCGATGTTTTTCCTGGCCATTTCCCGCGCCAGTTCCACCTGACCGTTGATGAGGAGGGGATAGCCACAGCACAGCTCCTCCTCGCCCAATACTGAATAGTTAACCCCTCGCTTCTCCATAAGGTAAACCATGCTCTGGGGCAAGCCGTAAGCCTGCGGGTAAAGGGAGGATACACAACCCACGAAGTAAACAAAATCAGGTTTACCGTTGCGGCGAACGGGAAACTCCAGGTTCTGAGCCCAGGAAAGGCGCAGGGATTTATCCTCACCTGAGATGTTGCCGGTGGAAACTATCCTTGAGCCTAATTCCTCCAAAGGTGATGGGATAAAGCCCTTAAGGGCCAGCTCTTCCCTGGTCTTAAAGAGGACTTCTTCTATTGGCACACCGCTTGGGCAAGTAGCAGAACAGGCCCCGCACATAAAGCAGCGGTAAAGCCTAAGGGCATATTTGTCGGATGGGGCAAGCCTACCCTCTAAAGCTTCTCTAACCAGCCTTAACCTGCCTCGGGCAGTGGCCCACTCCTCACGGGTGAACTGGTAAAAGGGGCAAGAAGCCTGGCAGAATCCGCACTTGTTGCACCGGTAAAGTGCTTCGCTAAGTTCCATGTCCTCTCACTCCGGCAATATTTTCCCAGGGTTAAGGATGTTCATTGGGTCAAATGCTTTCTTTATGCTTCTGGTCACCTCTATTTCCCTTGGGGAGAATGCTAAGGGGAAGAAATCCCTCTTAGTGAGGCCTATGCCGTGCTCCCCTGTTAAGGTTCCTCCAAGCTCAATGGCCGCGGCGAAGATTTCCTTCTCAGCTTCGTGGACTTTTTCCATCTCCTCTGGGATGCGGCTATCAAACAAGATCAAGGGGTGGAGGTTCCCATCGCCAGCGTGGGCCAAGACCCCTATAAGCAGGCCTACTTTGCGGGAGATTTCCACGATGCGGGAGACCATCTCTGGCAGAAGGCTTCTGGGAACGGTCACATCCTGGATGACGAGTGAAGGTCTGGCTCTGGCCGCAGCACCGATGACTGTCCTACGGGCCAGCCAAAGCCTATCTACTTCTGCGGCCGAAGTGGCAAGCTTTACTTCTCTTGCCCCCTCCTTCCGGCAGATTTTCTCTATGGCCTGAACCTGGGGTTCAAGGGCTTCCTTTGCCCCATCCACTTCTATTAGGAGCAAGGCTTCGGCATCGGTGGGTAGGCCAACGTGGGTGAAGTCCTCGGCGCAGCGGATTAGGAGGTTATCCATGAGCTCCAGGGTTGTGGGGATTATGCCTGCTGCTATTGTAGCGCTTACGGTCCTTGAAGCCGCTTCCAGTGAATCAAAGATGGCTAACATGGTCTTCTTGGCTTCAGGGAGAGGAAGGACCCTGAGGGTTGCTTTGGTCACTATCCCAAGGGTCCCTTCGGAGCCGACGAAGAGGCGGGTGAGGTCGTAGCCTGAGGTGTTCTTTATCACCTGCCCTCCGGTGTGGATTACTTCTCCATCGGGCAGGACCACTTCCAAGCCCAGGACGTAATCCTTTGTCACACCGTATTTAAGACAGCGCGGGCCGCCGGCGTTCTCGGCTATGTTTCCTCCGATAGTGCAAACTTTCATGCTGGCTGGATCGGGAGGGTAGAAGAGGCCGTAAGGTGCCAATGCCATCTGGAGGTGAGCGTTTATTAAGCCAGGCTCCACTTCCACTACGAGGTTTTCGGTATCTATCTTGAGGATGCGGTTCATTTTGGTAAGGGAAAGGACTATGCCGCCCTTAAGGGCTATGGCCCCACCGCTTAGCCCTGTACCTGCCCCTCTGGGGATTACCGGAATTTGCTCCGCCGAGGCCAGGGCCATGATTCGGGAGACTTCTTCTGTGGAACGGGGGAAAACCACGACATCGGGCTGGCTTTCGGGGAAAGAGGCGTCGTAAGAGTAAAGCAATAGGTCCATCTCATCGGTCAGGACGTTCTCTTCCCCAACGATGCTTTTAAGCTGGCGAATTATAGTTTCTTGCACGATTTTGCTCCTCTAAACTCTATGGCAGGCGACCCAGTGCCCGCCGCCGACGTCTTTGAATTCAGGCTCCACTTCCTTGCAGATATCCATAACTACTGGGCAACGGGTGTGGAAGCGGCAGCCTGATGGTGGATTGGCGGGGCTTGGTATTTCGCCCTTGAGGATTATGCGCCGCCGGCGCTCCTCCACCACCGGATCCGGAATCGGGACTGCCGAAAGGAGGGCCTGGGTGTAAGGGTGTAAGGGGTTGGTGTAGAGTGTGTCGCGGTCGGTTAGCTCCACAATCTTGCCAAGGTACATCACTGCTACCCTATCTGATATGTGGCGGACCACTGCCAAGTCGTGGGCAATGAATAGGTAAGTGAGGCCGAATTTAGCTTGGAGTTCTTCCAGTAGGTTTATAATCTGGGCCTGGATTGACACATCCAGTGCCGATATTGGCTCATCGCACACGATGAAATCGGGGTACATAGCCAAGGCCCTGGCGATCCCTATGCGCTGCCTCTGGCCTCCGGAGAATTCGTGTGGGTAGCGGTTTATGAAGTAGGGGTTGAGGCCTACGATTTGGAGCAGCTCCATGACCCTTTCCCGCTTCTCTTTGCCCTTAGCAATCCCGTGTATTTCCAGAGGTTCCCCGATTATGTCCCCCACGGTCATCCTGGGGTTGCGGGAAGCGTAGGGGTCCTGGAAGATGATCTGCATCCGGCGGCGCATCTTGCGCAACTCTTCGCCCTTGAGGGTTGTGAGGTCAAT
>CAZPWR010000415.1:0-4226 GCA_964590555.1 uncultured Anaerolineae bacterium
AACAGGACTGGGTTTGTTGATCCCTCTTAGTATTATTGCTCTTTGGCAGACATTGAGGTCCCGAAAAGGGTGGCCTTTAGTCTGGGCAGGTGTGTCAGGGTTAATCGTCTCGCTATTAGATGGTTGGTGGTTCTGGCGCAATTGGACTCTTTATAAAAACCCTTTTGCGACGAATCTGCTTCCTGTATTGTTAGGGGCTCGCTCTGCTCCTTGGACATTAGCGGAGTTCTGGTCTTTTGCTGAGTGTCTTTGGAAAACTTATTGGCTGGATTTAAGCCCTGGTGGCATCTTATTTGCTGAGCCAGAATTATACGCATTTATTAGCCTGACCTGTGTCCTAGCAGTTATAGGTCTTACCTTTGTTCTCATTCGTGAAAAGTTTTTACGCCCATTCTTCTTGCTTGTTTGGGGATGGTTTGCCCTCATCCTGGTTTCCTTATGCCAAGTATCCAGCAAGACTGCTATCTTTATAGGTGGCATGGGTTGTGGGCGTTTGCTTTTTCCAGGTGCTATAGCCATAGGCGCAACTTTAGCCGTTGGCCTTACCAAGCCGTGTTGTCGTCTTAGTTTGCCTGCCGGCTTAGCTTTACTTTTGGGTATTTTTGCAGCGATAGCTCCTACCAGATACATTTATCCCGTCTACCCCAAGCCTACCCTCGTAAAGAGTTTGGATGCTTCTCCCACATATCTGCTTAGCGTGCGCTTTGGAAACCAGCAAATTGAATTGCTCGGTTATGATCTGGAGCGCACAGAAGTATTTAATAATCCTGCCTTAAGGTTCACTTATTACTGGCGTGCTTTGGATAAAATTGACCGGAACTTTAGCGTCTTTATTCATTTGGAAACGTGGGAAGAGGAACAGCCTCGCATCCTGGCCCAGGTAAACACCTATCCAGGATACGGGGTCTGGCCAACTTCGTCGTGGCGACCAGGTTGGATTTTTGTTGATCGCCTTGTTCTTCCACTTCCCCCGCTTGAGGAATCGTTTTCGGGAATTTTATCGACTGGCCTTTACTTTTTGCCCACTATGGAGCGACTGCCCGTTTACGATCAAGCAGGCTACAGATTCCTTGGGGATGCAGTGCCATTAGCTCGGGTTTGGGCAGACGCATCCCAAAATTTACACTTAACGCCCTCGCTAAGTTTAGAAGTTTCTCCCAGACATTTGCTGGGCGCGCGCTTTGGGGACGAGCAATTTGAGTTGATTGGTTACGATTTGGAACAAATTGAGGCATTTGGTCAGCGCTCCTTAGCTATAGTTTACTATTGGCGCACTTCCAAAAGAATTGACCGTAACTATACCGTCTTTATCCGTCTGGAAACCTGGAAGGGAGGGCAGCCAATCGTTCTGACCCAAACGGACACTTATCCTGGGTATGGAATTTGGCCGACTTCATCGTGGCGACCAGGTTGTGTTCTTATTGATCGCCTCGTTCTTCCACTCCCTCCGCCGGGAGAATCATTTTCGGGGACCGTACTGACTGGCCTTTACTTTTTGCCTACAATGGAACGGCTGCCCGCTTACGATCAAGTGGGCCAGAGGTTCCCCAATGACGCAGTGCCATTGGCCTTAGTTTGGACAGATGCATCCGGCAACCTTCACATTGTTGCTCCCTATCGGGAAGAATAATGCGTAATTCACTTGGCATAATTTTTAGGTAGGCGAGGCAGCAAGGCATACTTTTGGCCAATGGGGAAGCTGAGTATTTTGAGTCTATTAGCCCGTGGTATTGTGCTGGTTCTTTATTCCCACTGGATTTTTCCTGGCTGGGTGCTATTCTCTGAGGCCTCCTGCTAAGTGTGGCTATATTGGCTAAATTTAATAGCTTTGTTTTAGGTTTAGGACTTGGCTATCCCCTTGAAATCGGCGTGACAAGAGTACTGGGGATTGCCTCGTCAAAGTTCACAGGTTATAATGAAAGCAAACCCAAGCGGGAGAAATCTTTGGCAAGGTTCAGAGCAGTTGTCCTACTGGCCACAATCCCCCTCCTTTTCTTGGTTTTAGGGTGGCTGGCTTTAGCCGAAAGGCCACCGGAGCCGAAGTTTGAGGCGGCCATGGAGCCAGCTCTGGCAAAAGCCATCGCTTCCAGCGCTCCGGACGATTTTATTCCGGTTATCGTTGTCCTCAAAGAGCAGGAGAGGCCAGAAAAATGGGCCGGGGCCAAGGATAAGCTTGTGGCTGGCCTTAAGGCTTTCGCTGCCAAAAGCCAAATCCCTTTTAATGCTTACTTGGAGAAGGCGAAGGCCGAAGGTCTCGTTGAGTCTTTTACCCCTTTCTGGATATTCAACGGTTTTGCGGTAAAGGCCAAGCCCCAAGCTCTACGCCAGCTCGTTTCTCACCCTTCTGTCTCCATTGTGCTGTTGGACCATTACCGCCAGTGGGTTAAGGATAAGCCATCTGCTTTAGAGCCGAGCGTTTCCCAGGAGCCAGCAGAATGGAACATTGAGCGCATCCGTGCGCCGCAAGTTTGGGCTTCCCTGGGCATTTCCGGAACTGGAGCGGTAGTAGCAGGGATGGATACTGGGGTTGATTGGCTCCATCCCGCTTTGAAGTTCAACTACCGGGGTTACAACCCACATGGCCCATCAGTCCATACCGGAAATTGGTTTGACCCCGTAACCGGCTCCCTTTACCCTTTTGATGACCACGGCCATGGGACCCACACCCTCGGCACGGCTGTAGGCTTGGAAGGGATTGGGGTAGCTCCAGGAGCACGTTGGATTGCGGTTAAAGTTCTAAACGGCGATGGCTACGGGTATGATTCTTGGATCCACGCTGGCTTCCAATGGCTATTGGCCCCTGGAGGCGACCCATCCCTTGCCCCCGATGTTGTGAATTGCTCCTGGGGTGACCCCAATGCCTTCAATACCACGTTCCAGGCCGATATCCGTGCTCTGAGGGCCGCCGGGATAATTCCAGTCTTCGCCGCCGGGAATGAAGGCCCTTCCCCCGGTTCCGTGGTCTCACCGGCCTCCCTCCCTGAGGCTATAGCAGTCGGAGCAAGCGACCCTTACGATGAAGTGGCCCCTTTTTCCAGCCGTGGCCCTTCCCCCTGGGGAGAAATCCGCCCTCACGTAGTAGCTCCTGGAGTGAACGTCCGCTCATCTCTTCCAGGTGGCACTTATGCCTCCTGGAGGGGAACTTCCATGGCTACTCCTCACGTAACAGGCCTAATCGCCTTGATGCGCTCGGTAAGCCCTACACTAAGCGTAACTCAAACCCTTTTCATCATAACCTCTACCGCAGTGCCGCTGAGCACTACCATCCCCAATAACGATTCGGGGTGGGGAAGGATAGATGCCTTCGCTGCCGTAGCTACACTGCTCAATGCCGGAAGCATCCAGGGCACGGTGCGGGGAACAGAAGGAGTTCCGATTCCCAACGCCCTCGTTTCCGCCATTTCAAAGGATGAGACTGGAAGGGGAAACACGGTTACTGATTCTTCTGGCCATTACACCTTGCTTCTGGCTCCAGGCCTCTATAACGTTACCGCTTCGGCTTTCAGCTACTACTCCCAAACCGTAACGGGCATTGCTGTTATTCCAAGGGCCACGACTACAGTTGATTTTTCACTACAGCCCATGCCAACCGGAACATTGGAAGTCTATGTGCATGCTGCCTCAACCGGCGAGCCTGTTACTGCCGAAATCTCCTTGCCAGGCACTCCTCTAACCGCTACTGCCAGCTTTTGGGCGTTCTCCCTTCCAGCCGGGGATTACACCGTGGTAGCCAAGGCCTTGGGCTATCGGGTTGCCAGCACTACGGCCACTGTGACCGTAGGTGAGACTACAACAGTGACTTTCAGCTTGACTTCTGCTCCTTCCATACTCCTGGTAGATAGCGGGGCATGGTATTACGGAAGCCAAATAGCCTATTACCGCCAGGCTTTGGACGACTTGGCCTATGCTTACGATGAATGGGCCATCCGGCGCATCCCAGACGATATCCCCACTGAAGGTTACCTCAAGCATTACGACCTTGTTATATGGAGCTCGCCTCAAGATGCCCCAGGTTACATCGGAGCCCAGAAGGCCATAACCGGTTACCTCTCGGCTGGAGGGAAGCTGTTTTTGAGTGGGCAAGGCATAGGGTTCTTGGATGGGGGAGGGGTGGGCTTTGCCCCTTACTACTACCAGTACCTCAAAGCTCGCTTCGTCCAAGACAGCAGTGACATCTGGAGCCTTGAAGGCCTTGCCGATGGTCCCTTTGCTGGCCTTGCCCTTTC
>CAZPWR010000416.1:0-2918 GCA_964590555.1 uncultured Anaerolineae bacterium
AGACGAAGGCAAAGCCCCAATGAGGGTCATCGGGAGGATAATTGGGACGGAAGTGGGTGAGGAATATCGGCCAGTCCCACTTTTCCCTTGCCCAACCGATGGCTTCCGCAGTCCATTGGGCCTGCTTTTCTTCACTGGTAGAACCCCAGATAGATTTTCCACCTTGCCAGCCGGAGGGGAGGGCATTCCACCCCGCTTCCACGATCCACACCAGCTTGCCTGAGACCAAGCTGGCCCAAAGCTCCGGCCGACGGAAATTGAGCTTACCCGGAGAAGGGGGGTCGGAAGGGGCATAGTCAAAGCCGAAGGCCTTGAAGGCTACAGCGTCAAAGAACTCCTTTGCCCCTGAGGCCAACATCTTCCGGATGAAATCGCCTTCGTTGAGGTTAAGAGGGCCTTTCTCCAGGGTAGGAGCGAGCCCAGCGGCCACGATGATGGCATCGGGGTCAACGCTCTTTATCCGGATGTACCCCTCCCGCAGCAGGGCCACGTAACCCTCGGGGTCAACCCACCTCTCGCCCCAGTGGGGGTAGATGTTGGGTTCATCCCAGATCTGGTAAGCACTTATTTTGGAACCGTAGCGGCGAGCGAAAGCTTCAGCGAAATCACCGAAGTAGGAGACCTCGGCCGGCGGAGCGGTGGGGCAAGAGGCATCTTCAGGGCGGCGGGCCCAACCGGGCGAAGTGTCCAACACCGCCAAGATGTGAAATCCCCGGCCGGCGAGAGCTTCCACAATCCTGTCCCAGTTTCCCCAAGCGAATTCTCCCTTTCCCGGTTCAATCCTCTCCCATGGGAAACGCACCCTAACCCACTGAAAGCCAGCCTGAGCCAGAAGCTCTAAAGCCTTCCCCAATTCCTCATCGGTTAATCCCTCCAAGTCCACGTTTATGCCAGGCGAGGTTATGTAAACAGCGGGCGGGAGAGGGAAGGGCTTGGTGGAAACAGGTTTGGGCTTGAAGAGGAGGGCAAAAATCAGGGCAAAGGTGAAGGTTAAAGCCAAAGCGTAGATAGCGTAAACTTTAACTTTGAACCTCAACTTGCCCCCTTAACGAGCGTATTCGGAACCGACTGTGCGAGTCCTAAAGCGCTCCAAGGATTTCCTCAGCTCCTCCTCTGGCAGGGGTATGTACCCCACTTCTTTCACTAGCTTTTCAGCATTTTGGGGGTTAAGGTAAAATTCCACGAAGGCCTGGACTTCTGGGCGTTCGGCGGAGGATTTGTTCACGTAGATGAAAAGTGGGCGGGAAAGGGGCTTGTAAATCCCCTTGATGACGGTTTCGTAAGAAGGGAGAACCGGACCTTCCCCAGCGTCTATGGGGACAAGCTTGAGCTTATCGGCGTTCTCCTCGTAGTAGGCCAAGCCGAAGTAGCCAAGGGCAAGCGGGTCAGAGGCCACCCCTTGGACTAAGACGTTATCGTCCTCACTGGCTTGGAAGTCCCCACGGCTGCTTCCGCTCTTACCGACGATGGCTTCGGTGAAGTAATCGTATGTGCCAGAATCAACCCCTGGGCCGTAAAGGTGAAGCTCTTTATCGGGCCAGCCTTGGCGCACCTGGCTCCAGCGGGTTACCTTCTGCTGCGCCTGAGGTTCCCAAATCCGCTTCAGTTCTTCCACAGTTAGGTAATCCACCCAATCGTTCTGGGGGTTAACCACTACAGCCAGCCCGTCAAAGGCCACCTTAAGCTCAATAAACTCTATCCCATTCTTGCGGCAAGTTTCCAATTCAGGAGGCTTTATGGGTCTGGAAGCATCCACAATGTCTATCTCCCCCGAACAGAACTTACGGAATCCACCCCCAGTCCCCGATATACCCACGGTAATGCGGACATTAGGGTTCAGCTTCTGGAATTCTTCGGCCATGGCTTCAGTTATGAGGTAGACAGTGCTGGAGCCGTCTACAGAGATAGTCCCGGAGAGGCCAGAAGGTGTAGGAGCTCCTTTGCAGGAAGCCAAAAATAAGAGGGATAAGACTATGGCCAGGCATTGCCAGCGCTTCATGTTCCTACCCTCCCATGGTGTGCTTGCACTGATTGTAACACATTGGGAAGCCATTCGCAAAAGTCTTGACAAAAGCCCCCTCTGGTGCTAAGCTATTTTTGGTTTCAAACATCCTTGAAAACGGAGCGAAGCCATGAGCTACCTTGAGGAAATCGCGGACAAGCTGGGCAAAGAAAACTACTATAAGCTGGCCAAAATAAATAACCCACGCCTCCACGAGTTCATAGCTCGTTACGTGAAGCTCTGCAATCCCGATAAAATTTACGTTTGCACCGATTCGCCTGAGGACATCGCTTATATAAGGGAAGCGGCCATACGGAATGGCGAGGAACTCAAGCTCGCCATAGAAGGGCACACTGCCCACTTTGATAACTATTACGACCAGGCCCGTGACCGCAAAAACACCGGGCTATTGGTGCCTAAAGGGATGGACCTGGGCCCATTCCTGGAGACTAAAGACCGGGATTGGGCCTTGCAAGATGTCCACGAAATCTTAAAGGACATAATGCGAGGCAAAGAGCTTTACATCTGCTTCTTCACCCTGCGTCCAGCTCGTTCAATCTTCTCCATCCCCTGCGTTCAGCTCACTGACTCTGCCTATGTTGCCCACAACGAGTTCCTCCTCTACCGCCCAGGGTATGAAGAATTCGTCCGGCTTGGCCCAAATGCCCGCTTCTTCAAGTTCATTCACTCGGCTGGCGAGCTGGACGAGAGGAAGACTTCAAAGAATCTGGACAAAAGGCGAATATACATTGACTTTTTGGATGACACCGTTTACAGTGTGAACACTCAGTAGGGTGGGAATACCATAGGCCTTAAGAAGCTGGCCACCCGCTTGCCAATCTACGGAGCCTCCCAGGAGGGCTGGCTCTGCGAGCACATGTTCATCTTAGGAGTGCACGGCCCCGGAGGAAGGGTC
>CAZPWR010000417.1:0-3672 GCA_964590555.1 uncultured Anaerolineae bacterium
CTCTGGGAAGGGGCTGCGCCCCTCCACTTCCCAATTTTGCCCATCCACGTTGGCTGAAAGCTTGCTAAAGTTTTAAATCTTGCTCATATATATAAGTCCACCCGCTTGTGGGAGTCATGGGAAAAGGCTTTGCCCCCTACTCCTCTTTTTTCCTTTTTGCGTGTTAAAGCCTTTCATGCTAAACTATAACTGCTATCAAGGCAAGCGAGGGGGGAATTGCTCCGTATCAGCAAAGATGGCCTTGTTTTCTATACTTTCCCCGCTTTCCAAGGTCTTACCTGTGCTATCTTTACCCGTCTGGGAGGGGTAAGCAAGCCTCCTTTTGATTCCCTAAACGTAGGCCATACCGTTGGGGATGATTTGAACGCTGTGGAGGAGAACCACCGCCTTATCTTTGAAGCGCTCGGCATTTCCAAGGAGCAAGTAGTTACCGCTCGCCAGGTCCATGGCCTTGGGTTAGCCCTGGTGGATGAGAGGCATAAGGGCAAAGTCATACCCGATACCGATGGCTTGCTCACTGCTACCCCCGGCCTATTCCTAATGCTCCGCTTCGCCGATTGTGTTCCTGTGGTCCTTTACGATCCGGCAAAGAATGCGGTGGGATTGCTCCATGCCGGGTGGAAGGGAAGCATAATGGGGATAGCTTTCAAGGCCGTAAACCTCATGCAAGAGGCCTTCGGCTCAAGGCCGGAGGAGATTGTGGCAGGGATAGGGCCTTCCATAGGCCCTTGTTGTTACGAAATAGGGGAGGATGTGGCCGAGCTTGCCCGTGAGTTCTGGCCCAATCCCCCTATCCTCCATACCTCCCAGGGCAAGATGCATTTGGACCTGTGGGAACTTAACAGGCAATGGCTCCTTAAGGCTGGGGTCAAGGAAGTGGAAGTGGCCGGGATTTGCACCCGCTGCCGTAGTGAGGAGTTCTTTTCTCACCGAGCTTCTAAAGGCCTTACCGGCCGCTTCGCTGCTGTTGTGGGGCTAAATGGAAGAACTTGAGGTCAGGATTAAGAGGGTGAAGGAAAGGATCGCTGAAGCTGCCCTCCGCAAGGGCAGAAACCCTGAGGACATTATCCTGGTGGCTGTCACCAAGACGGTGGAACCGGAGCGCATCATGGCCGCCGCCGAGCTTGGTATTGAACACTTCGGCGAGAACAGGGTCCAGGAAGCTTTGGGGAAAATCCCCAGGATAAATTTCTTGCTTCCTAAGCCTGTAACTTGGCATATGGTTGGCCACCTTCAGACCAACAAAGTGCCCAAAGCGGTTAGGCTATTTGATTTCATCCACTCCATTGACAGCGTGAGGTTAGCGGTGGAGCTGAGCAAGAGGGCGGCTTCCTTGGGCAAAACCATCCCCATCCTCTTGGAGGTCAACATTTCCGGGGAAGCGACCAAGTTCGGTTTCCACCCTGATGAGGTGGAGAAAGCTGTGCCTGAAATCCTCCCCCTTCCTGGCCTTTCCGTTCAGGGCCTCATGACTATAGCGCCAATCGTCCAGGATCCAGAGGAAGCAAGGCCGTATTTTAGGGCGCTTAGGGAGCTTCGGGACCGCCTGGCTGATAAGTTCCCCCAGGCTTCCTGGAAGCACTTGTCCATGGGCATGACCGATGACTTTGAGGTGGCGGTGGAAGAAGGAGCTACTATGGTCAGGATAGGAAGGGCCATCTTCGGCGAAAGGAGGTAATTGCCTTGATTAGGACGCTTTTCTACAACACCTTAGACCTCTTCTTCAACCTTTGGTGTTTGGCCATCTTGGCCAGGGTCTTTTTATCTTGGTTCGGAATCAGCCCATATCATCCTGCGGCTCGCTTTATCTTCCAGGTCACGGAGCCAATCTTGGCCCCTCTGCGTCGGGTGATACCTCCTATTGGCATGGTGGACATAACTCCAGCGGTAGCGATAGTGGCCCTGCAGATAATTAAGGGTGTAATTTTGGAAATGGTCAGGGCGATATGGTGAGGGATATAAAGTTCCGCATAACTAAAGCCGAGAAAGGAGCTGCTTTTGCGGTAATTGTGGTCCCCAGAGCCAAGCGCACTGAGATTGTGGGCCGGCATGGGGAAGCGATTAAAATAAGGGTTGCTGCTCCACCGGAGATGGGAAAGGCCAACGAGGAGCTCCTCAATTTTCTGGCTGACAAACTTGAGGTAAGAAAGGAGCAGCTGGAAATAGTGGCTGGGACCTCATCCCGCAAAAAGCTGGTCTCCGTAACCGGGATGGAGCCAGCCGAAGTGGAGAAGAAGCTGCTCTTGTAAAAATCCTTGCAAGGAGGCAAGCCATGGAAATCAAGAAAGTGGGCGTCGTCGGTTGCGGGATAATGGGCTCAGGCATAACTGAGGTCTGCGCCCGGGCCGGATATCAAGTAGTGGTCCGAGAAATCAACGACGAAATCCTCAAGAAAGGCCTGGACCGGATAAAGGAGTCCATGAGCAAGGCTGTTTCCAGGGGCAAGCTCACCCAAGCGGAGATGGATGCGGCTTGGGCCAGGATAAAAGGCACCACTTCCATGGAAGACTTCGCCGATTGCGACCTAGTGATTGAGGCCGTAGTGGAGAACCTGGAGCTGAAGAAGCAAGTATTCTCCGAACTTGACCGCATAACCCCGCCCCACGCCATCTTAGCTTCCAACACTTCTTCCCTCTGTATCACCGCAATGGCTGCTGTTACGAAGCGGCCGGATAAAGTCCTTGGCCTCCACTTCTTCAACCCGGTTCCAATTATGCCCCTTCTGGAGATAGTCAAGACCATACTTACTTCGGAAGAGACTTTGGAAGTAGCGCGGAAGTTCGGTGAATCTTTGGGCAAGACGATAGTAGTAGCCAAGGATTCCCCGGGCTTCATCGTGAATGCCCTGCTCATCCCCTTCCTCTTGGATGCGGTAAGGATGGTAGAATCGGGCTACGCTACCAAGGAGGACATTGATACCGCCATAAGGCTTGGCCTCAATCACCCCATGGGACCGCTCACACTTCTGGACCTTGTGGGACTTGATACCACCCTTTACATTGCCGATGCCATGTATGAGGAGCTCAAGGACCCAAGGTACATAGCACCTCCGCTTTTGAGGAGGATGGTCTTGGCTGGGAAGCTCGGGCGGAAAAGCGGCGAAGGCTTCTACAAGTATTCCTAAGGCCTGGGGGTGGTTCCTATGGACCTGAACCTTACCGAGGAGCAGAAACTTATCCAGGAAAAGGCCAGGGAGTTCGCCAGTAAAGAGCTGGAGCCAATCGCCTCAAAGCTGGATGAGCTTGGTAAACCCCCGATAGAGCAATTCCGTAAGCTCGGAGAACTTGGCTTTTTGGGCCTCATGGTCCCGGAAGAATACGGTGGCTCCAAAGCCGATACCGTTAGCTACGTGCTGGTAATAGAGGAGCTATCCCGAGTCTGCGCCTCTACAGGGATAATGGTGGCAATCCAGAACTCCCTGGTCTGCCAGCCTATTGCCCTTTTCGGGACTGAAGAGCAGAAGAGGCGGTATCTTCCGGACTTAGCCTCGGGGAAAGCCATAGGGGCCTTCGCTCTGACGGAGCCCGAAGCAGGTAGCGATGCGGCTTCTATCCGGACAAGGGCGGTGAGGGATGGCGATTACTACGTGATTTCCGGCCTAAAGCACTTCATAACCAACGGCTCTATAGCCGATGTGGTCATAGTCTTTGCCACGGTTGACCCCTCCCTCCG
>CAZPWR010000418.1:0-8829 GCA_964590555.1 uncultured Anaerolineae bacterium
GTGCCATCGGCTACTATTACCTGGCCGGCATGGACGGAGTAGCCTACGCCTACCCCTCCCCCTTGGTGGATGGCCACCCAAGTAGCTCCGCAGACGGCGTTGAGTAAGGCGTTTAGGAGGGGCCAATCGGCGATGGCATCGGAGCCGTCTTTCATCCCTTCGGTCTCTCGCCTGGGCGATGCTACTGAGCCAGCATCCAGATGGTCGCGCCCTATGACTATAGGGGCTTTGACCTTGCCTGAGGCCACTAACTCGTTGAACTTGAGGCCAGCTTTGTCCCTTTCTCCGTAGCCGAGCCAGCAGATGCGGGCTGGAAGCCCCTGGAACTTCACCTTCTTCTGGGCCATCTGAATCCAGCGCACCAGGTGTTCATCCTCGGGGAAAAGTTCCATGATGGCCTGGTCTGTGACGTAGATGTCTTCGGGGTCGCCGGATAGGGCTACCCAGCGGAAGGGCCCCTTGCCCTGGCAGAAGAGTGGCCGGATGTAAGCTTTCACGAAGCCGGGGTAATTGAAGGCATCTTTCACTCCGGCATCGTAAGCACGCTGGCGCAGGTTGTTCCCGTAATCAAATACAATTGCCCCTCGCTTCTGGAACTCCAGCATGGCCTGGACGTGTTCAGCCATGGAGGCCATGGAACGGCGGACATACTCCTGCGGGTCCTTACGACGAAGCTCCGCGGCCTCTTCCACGGAAAGGCCTTTGGGGATATACATGAGTGGGTCGTGGGCTGGGGTTTGGTCCGTAACTACATCAGGGGTTATTCCTCTTATCACCAGCTCAGGGTAGATGTCGGCGGCGTTGCCGATGAGGCCTATGGATTTGGCTTCCCCTTTCTTCAGGGCCTCTTCTACCATGGTCATGGCCTCTTCCAGGTCATTTGTCACCACGTCCAGGTAGCCAGTTTCCAAGCGCCGTTGGGCCCTCCATGGGTCTACCTCTACGATTAAGCCTACGCCTTCGTTCATGGTGATGGCGAGGGGCTGAGCTCCTCCCATCTCGCCCAGGCCAGCGCTCAGCACAAATTTGCCCTTCAGGCTTGGCCATCCAGCTGACTTTGCGGCGGCGGCGAAGGTTTCGTATGTTCCCTGGAGGATGCCTTGGGTTCCGATGTAAATCCAAGCCCCTGCCGTCATCTGGGCAAACATGATGAGCCCCATGCGTTCCAGTTCATCAAAGTATTCCTGGGTAGCCCAAGCTGGGACCAAGTTGGAGTTAGCCATTAGCACCCTTGGGGCATCCAGGTGGGTGCGGAAAACGCCTACCGGCTTCCCCGATTGGATGAGCAAGGTTTCGTCCGGTTCCATCTCCTCCAAAGTTCGGAGGATGGCCTCAAAGCATTCCCAGTTTCTGGCGGCTTTGCCTCTTCCTCCGTAAACGATGAGGTTATCGGGGTCGCCGGCGACTTCGGGGTCAAGGTTGTTCATGAGCATCCGGTAAGGGGCCTCAAGAAGCCAGCTTTTGCAGTGCAGCTGTGTCCCCCTTGGCGCTCGTATTATCCTCTTAGGCATGGTCCACCTCCTCAAGTTGCAGTTTGGTGGAGCAAAAAGTTACCGGAAAATTACAGTGAGCACTGCGGCCATTATGGTTACCCACATGGTAACAAGCAGGCCGATAATCCACTTAGTGCGAGAGGAAACATCCAGCCTTAATCCTTCAATCTTGCCCTCAAGGTCCTTTCTGGTGGCCATGAGCTCTTGCCTTACGGCTTTTACCTCAGCCGTAAGCTCTTGCCTTACACCCTCAATCTTGCTATCAAGGTCCTTCCTGGTAGTGGTAAGTTCTTGCCTTAAATCTTCTATCTTGCCTTCAAGGCTTTGCCTTAACCCTTCAATCTTGCTATCAAGATCCCTCCTGGTGGCGCTTAGCTCTTGTCTCGTTATCTCTATCTTTGAATCAAGCCTACCCCAGTAATTATCAAGCTTATTGTCCAACGAGGTAAGCCTCTGGCTTATGTTATCTAAAAGCTTAGAGTGCTCTTCAACCCTGCCCTCAAGCCTTGCCACCCTCTGCTCAATGGTTACTTCTAACACGGTGGACCTCCTGGCAATTTGCAATTCAAGTTTAGCACATGTAAACCGAAAGGGCAAGCATACTTATTATAGCCCTCCCAAATAAGCTGCCTGGACCTTCGGATTCCGTCGCAGTTCGTTGGCGGGGGCTTCAAGGACGATGCGACCGTTCTCCAGGACGTAGCCTCGCTTCACGATTTTCAGCGCTTCGTGGGCGTTCTGCTCCACTAGAAGCAATGAGATTCCTTGCTCTTGCAGCTCTTGCAAAGCTCCGAAGACTGCCTCTACTAACATCGGGGCCAGGCCCATTGAGATTTCGTCCACTAAAAGCAAGCGGGGTTTGCGCATCACTGCCCGGCCGATGGCTAACATTTGCCGTTCGCCGCCAGATAGCGTTCCAGCCTGTTGCCGACGCCGCTCAGCTAAGCGAGGGAAGAGGGTGAAGACCAGTTCCATTCCTTCTTGCAGGGCTTTCTTGTCGCGTTCCAGATATGCCCCTAAGCGGAGGTTCTCCTCAACCGAAAGCTCTGGAAAGATACGGCCTCCTTCGGGGACTAAAGACAGGCCTCGGATGGCCCTTTCCCATGGGGGTAAGGAGGTTATGTCTTCCCCAGCGAATTTAATGCGGCCAGAGCGGGGCTTAAGCCAGCCAATGAGGGCCTTCATAAGGGTGGATTTCCCTGCCCCGTTAGCTCCCAGGATAGCCACCGCCTCCCCTTCGTCCACGTGAAGGGAGATGCCATGGAGAACTTGGACCTGGCCGTAAGAAACGAACAAGTTCTCAACGGAAAGCAACGGATTCTTTTCAAGCATACTCTCTATGCCCCAGATAAGCTTCAATAACCTTGGGATTGCGTCGCACTTCTTCTGGTGTCCCTTCGGCTATGACCTGCCCATGGGCCATGACAACGATGCGTTCGCACAGGCTCATTGCAAAGGGCATGTTGTGTTCCACTAAAATGATGGTTATGCCTTCGGCGTTGAGGGAACGGATTAGGTTTGCAAGTTGCAATACTTCCTCGTATACAAGCCCTGTAGCTGGCTCATCCAAAAGCAGGAGGGAAGGCTTTAGAGCCAAAGCCCTGGCGATTTCCAATTGGCGTTTGAGGCCGATGGGTAGGTCGCCAGCCCGGGCATTGGCATAGGGCAAAAGCCCTGTCTTTTCCAAGATTTCCTCAGCCGCAGCAACGAACCGCGGTGTCCGATAGCGGGCATTGAATGCTTGTAGCGAGGGGTAGAAGGGGTGCCCATAGCCAGCCAAGACGTTATCAAGCACGGAGAGGTCAGCAAAAGGCTTGGGGATTTGGAATGTGCGGCCTATGCCTAAAGCAGCGATACGATGTGGTGGGAGCCCTTGTATTTCTTGGCCTCGGAAGCGGATGCGCCCAGCTGTAGGTTTAAGGAAGCCGGAGATGAGGTTGAAGAAGGTGGTTTTACCTGCCCCATTAGGCCCGATAAGGCCCAGCAGTTCCCCCTCGCGCACCTCTACGTCAACTTCGTCAACTGCTTTTAGCCCGCCGAAGTATTTGGTGAGCTTTTCAGTTACGAGAATGCTGTTCACTTCTTCCTCCATTCTTGCCACTTTCTCCAAAGCCAACTCCCATCGCCGATGATGCCCATCGGTTGGAAAAGCATCATCAATACTAAGATGCCGCCGTAGAGGGTATAGCGGTAGTTGCCTACAATCCGCAAGTACTCTGGGAGTGCTTTAAGGAGCACTGCACCCAGCAGAGCCCCTCGGATAGTGCCGATGCCACCGAAGACAAGCATGGAAAGGATAGCAATGGACTCAGCGAAGGCAAAGTGGTCGGGGAAGATACTGCCCAGGAAGTGAGCATAGAGGCTTCCCGCACCCCCCGCTAAAGCGCTGCTTATAATGAAAGCATAAATCTTGAAGCGTGCCACACTCACCCCTACGGCCTCCGCTGCTTCCTCATCAGCCCGGATAGTGTGAAAAGCCAAGCCTGCCCACGTCTTAGCAATATGGTGGCAAAGCCAAATAGCGAAAGCCAAGTAGGCTAATACCAATAGCAAGAACTTTCCCCCGCTCAGCGTTACGCCAAAGAGAACAGGCTTACGGATATTGATAATGCCCATTGAACCGCCGAAGAAGTCTGTATACTTGAACACTCCAACTACCACGAAATTGATGCCCATCGTTGCCAGGACCAGGAAGTCGTGGCGGACGCGCAGGCTTGGGAGGCCGAGGAAGCCACCTACTGCGGCGGTGACCAATATCGCTCCTATGAAGGCGGGGAGGAAAGGCCAACCATAGCGGGTGGTGAGAAGCGCTGAGGTATAGGCTCCGATGCCAAAGAAGGCGGCATGGCCAAGCGAGACCTGCCCAGCATAGCCAGTAAGGATGTTTAAGCTCAGCGTTAGCACCGCCCAAATTCCGCAGAAAATTAGGACGCTTATCGTGTAATGGCCGAAGATTGCTTCAAGCAAGGCTTACTCCTTGGGAATTTTTATCTTGCTTTTGGTTGCGAGCCGTTTTTCCACTCAGCATTAAGATTGCCCCCAGCACCATCACGCCGCCTAAAAGTTGGAGGGACTCCAGCGTCTCGCCCAAGATGAAGTAAGCTAAGGCTACAGCCATGACAGGCTCCAGCGTGGCGGTGATGCTGGCGTGGCTGGCTTCAATGTAGCGCATTGAAGCGATGAAAAGCATGTAAGCAAGTAAGGTAGGGAACCAGGCTATAAGGGCAATGATGAGCCAAGCCATCGGCGGGTAGTGGACTGCTTCCGCAAGCCTTTGCCCCCAAATCAGGAGCAGGAAGAAGGTCCCAAAGCCGCAGGCATAGAGAACTATCGTCCAAGGAGAATAGCGCCTAACTGCCCACTTGCCCGAGAGGGTAGCAATGGCAGCCGTAAGCCCTGCTCCCAATCCGAAAAGCACTCCCACCAGGTTCACCTTAAGCAAAGAGGGATTATACCCCCCGACCACCAGAAAACATCCCGCTAACGCTGCTGCCAGGGCTACCCATTTAACCCAATCCAAGCGCTCTCGGAAAAAAAGCGCCCCCATTACAGTCACAATAGCCGGGTAAAGATACAGCAGAATCACGGCTACGGCCACTGTCGTATACTTGAGAGCGTAAAAATAACAGGTATAATTCAGTGCCACCCCAAATAAGCCATAGAAAGCGAAGAAAAGCAAATCCTTGCGGGAGATGTGCAACAGCCTTGGGGCTATGAGCTTTAGGACCAAGGCTAAAGTGAGCGTGGCGATAGTTGCACGGATGGTGACAAGGGGCAAGGGTGTAGCACCGTAGCGGTAGGCCAATTTTCCCAGTATCCCCATAGTGCTCCAGAGAAAAGCTGCACCAGCTGCCATCAGATAGCCTTGCCACACTGCCCCTTACCCCCGACTGAAAAGACCTCGCGGCCTGAACATAAGCACTAAGATGAGCAATAAGAAAGCGATAGCGTCCCTGGGCAGAACGAAGCCCACTGTTGCTACTAAGAAAGTCTCAGCCAGGGCCAAAAGGAGCCCAGCGATAATAGTGCCAGTGACGCTTCCCATCCCGCCCAGGACGATGACCACGAAGGCTTTGTAGGAAGGCACATCTCCCATGGTGGCATAGACGTTGTTGTAGTAAACACCTACCAACACCCCGGCGGCCCCAGCCAATGCCGAGCCAAGCAGGAAATTGAGAGCGATAACCCAGTTGATATTGACGCCCAATGCTGCGGCCATCTCTGTATCTTGAGCGCTGGCCCTCCAGGCCAACCCGATGCGGGTTTTAGTGAGAACGAGGTAGACAGCAGTCAGGAAAATTATGGCCAGAATCAGGATGAGAACCTCAATGGAAGTGAGGTTGAACACGCTGGTTTTTATGGCTGGCAAGTCCAAAGTGACAGGAAAAGCGTGCATGTAGGGGCCCAGGAGCCAATCCTTCTGAAGCAAATCTTGGGCCAGGGTGAAGAGGCCAATGCTGATGATGAGAGGGACAATGCGAGGGGCATTCAGCACCCGGCGGTAAACGCCTTGATAGACAAGCACTCCGGCTACCCCGCTGGCCAGCATTGCCAGGAGCAAGGCTAACCAGAAGTTTTTGCAGAGCTGGAAAACAACCAATCCTACCGCAGCCCCGATGGTGTAAATAGCAGCGTGAGCGACATGCAGAATCTTGAGGATGCCATAGACCATCGTCAGGCCTATGGCGATGAATATGTAGATGCAACCGAGGACGATACCATTGGCTAAAAGCTGTCCGAAGGAAGCCATACCTTACCCTTGTGGTAAAAGGGGTGCAGCCTATGCCTCAAGGCCGCACCCCTCGCTGTAGATTTTACCAAGGCGGTGTGATGAGGGCAGGGTCATCAAACTTGGCGAAGAAGTGGAACTCTCCGCCTTTTACAATCTGAGCGCCGACTGGGCGCACTGCTTCTCGCCCTGGAGTGTAGTAGAGGATTGGGCCAGTGACGGCTTTATCAAAGTTCTTGAGTTCCTTAAGAGCCTTGACCATGCCCTCGGTGGTTGGCCCGCCCTTCTCAATGGCCCAGGCCAGAATCTGGACGGCATCAAAGGCCGAGGCACCCACCATATCGGCGGGTATGCCATACTCTTTCTTGTATTCGGTCAGGAACTTCTGGACAATCTCGCGCTCGTCATCCCGGTTGAGGTCAGTGACGATAATCACGCCTTCGGCGGCGTCGCCGGCTAACTCAAGGAATTTCGGTGAGTCGTAGCCTTCCTGACCGACAATTTGGGCCTTGAGGCCCAGTTCCTTGGCCTGGCGCACCAAGCTGGCAGCTTCTTTATAGTAAGCGGAGGCAAAGAGGACATCGGGGTTAGCTTCTTTTATCCTTTGCAGGATGGCCTTGAACTCGGTCTCTCCCAAGGGGTATTTATCCTCAAAGACGATTTCCACATCCTTGCCTTGGAGGTAAGACTTAAACCCCTCAGTGAGAGCGCGCCCGAAATCGTTGTCAATGGTGAGGATTGCAATGCGCTTGGCTCCCAGCTTCTCCACTACTAAGGCACCGCCAACCTTCCCTTCAACAGTTCCCAGACAGCCTACGCGGAAGATTTTGTCGCCGGTCTTGGTGATATCGGGATGGATGGCGTAAGCTGAAATCATGAGGATGCCAGCCTCTTGGAAGACAGGCGCTGCCGCACGCGTGGCCCCGCTGTAGGAACCGCTGATGGCAGCGATGACCTTGTCTTGCTCAATAAGCTTGTGGGCCACACTCACAGCCTGGTCTGGCTTGGCGGCATCATCGTAGTGGATAAGCTCCAACTTCCTGCCTCGCACGCCTCCGGCCTCGTTGATGAACTTAACCGCAAGCTGAGCGGCATGGAGAGCGCTGGTTCCGTCGGCGGCGGCGGGGCCTGTGGTGGGGGAGAAGATGCCTATCTTGTAGACTTCTGGGGCTTTGGGGCGGCATCCCATCACTGAAAAGAGGACCACACTTACAAGCAGAACTGCCACTGGAAGAAGCTTTAACCTTTGCATGGCCTCCTCCTTAATTACAAGGTTAATCCCATTTTAACACGCCTTACTTTTCCGGTCAAGAATGAGCTGGAAGGGCCAGAAGTGCGGTCTTGCTCCAGGCAAAACTGTGCTCTCTCCTGATGCGATGGGGCCGTTTATGGCGATGGTGTAGGCTTTCAGGAGCGGGTCAGAGAGTTTCTGAGCCGGTCCAGGAGCCAGGGGAGGAGGCCGCCCAGCGCTGCTGCAACTGCTACGAGGGCAATCAAAGCCCAGGCTGGGTGGGTGCTTAACCAAGTTTGCAGGGCAGCTTTCCATTGCTCTCTGAGCAGTTCCCCTGTAGCACCGGAGAAGATCGCCAGCAGGCCGGCAGCGGCCAGGAGCACAGCTGCGGCCAAGGAGTACCCTGCGACGCGGGTAGCCCGGCGCCACGGCGATGGCGGTGGAGGCTGGAAGGGATCGCTGTAAGTGAGGGTGAGCTCTTGGAGTTTAGCAACGGCGATGGAGAGGGGTTTGTAAACACCGGTGCGGTGGCGGGCGAGTGCACGGGCGGTTTGGCGCACAAGCGCCTCTTGGTCCTTGCGCTCTTTGGGATTGGAGGAGGGCGAGATGCGGGCGATATAGGGAGCCAAGGCCTCCGCCGCAGCCTGGCGCACAAACCAATCCTCATCTCGCAAAGCCTCAATCAGGGCGGGGATGGCTTCGGGGGAGCCAATCTTCCCCAGCGCCCTGGCCGCAGTCTTGCGCACATCTGCATCCTCATCTCGCAAAGCCTCAATCAGGGCGGGGACGGCTTCGGGGGAGCCAATCTTTCTCAGCGCCTTCGCTGCAGCCCCGCGCACATCTGCCTCCTCATCCCGCAATGCCTCAATTAGGGCGGGGATAGCTTCAGTGGAGCCAATCTTCACCAGCGCCTCCACCGCAGCCCGGCGCACAAACCATTCCTCATCCCGCAATGCCTCAATCAGGGCAGGAGCGGCTTCAGGGGAGCCAATCTTCCCCAGCGCCTCAGCCGCAGCCTCGCGCATCCGCTTTTCCTCATCCCGCAAAGCCTCAATCAGGGCAGGGATAGCTGGGGAGCCAATCTCCCCCAGCGCCTCTGCTGCAGTCTCGCGCACAAACCATTTCTCATCCCGCAAGGCCTCAATCAGGGCGGGGACGGCTTCAGTGGAGCCAATCTCCCCCAGCGCCCTCGCCGCAGCCTTGCGCACCCATACATCCTTATCCTTCAATGCCTCAATCAGTGCTGGGACGGCTTCAGGGGAGCCAATCTTCCCCAGTGCCTCTGCCGCATCTTCGCGCACCTCTGCATCCTTATCCTGCAATGCCTCAATTAGTGCTGGGATGGCTTCAGGGGAGCCAATCAACCCCAGTGCCTC
>CAZPWR010000419.1:0-2288 GCA_964590555.1 uncultured Anaerolineae bacterium
CAGGGGGTTGTGAGGGGTGGCCCCACAATTTTGTCGGGCTGGGCCGTCGGCCTTTCCGCTAAGGCGACCCGCGTTCCCGAACGGCTACCGGGGGAGAGGGCGCTTCCAGCGCCCTTTGCAATCTCAGGCCCACTGGGCC
Organism: uncultured Anaerolineae bacterium; assembly: GCA_964590555.1. Lineage (GTDB taxonomy): Bacteria > Chloroflexota > Anaerolineae > SpSt-600 > SpSt-600 > SpSt-600. The sequence continues at coordinate 140 of CAZPWR010000419.1, forward strand.
CCGACGATTTTGGGACGCACCCCGTCTATGGTTTGTGTGGGTTAGGGGGGCACATCTCCCAGCCCTCTAAGCTTTTGTGAGTGGGATGGGGTGAGGCTTCTCCCCTTGGACCCCTATATTCCCTTTTACCCCCTCGCAGGGGAGGCATGGGGTTGAGGTCACGAGCGGTCGGCGTGGGCTGACCTCTGGCCGAAGCCTAAGGAGGCCGACTTTAATCGGCGTGAAAGTGCAGTCTCAGCCGGGCTTTACACGGTTTGGCCTTAGCTGTAAAACGGGTATAATGCATTAGCAAATTCGCAGGGGAGGTGAAAGATGAAAGCCTTGCATTATACCGAAGTGGAGCCCCAAGAGGTCTACGGAATCCCAGGGGTTACGGTCCGATGGCTTACCGGTAAGAAAGAAGGTGCTCCTAATTTCGCTTTCCGCATATTTGAAATGGAGCCAGGGGCTGTTATTCCATCCCACGAGCACGATTGGGAGCATGAGGTGTTCGTCTTAGCCGGGGAGGGCCTTGTGGGAGTGAGCGATGAGGAAAGGCCTCTTAAGGAAGGGGATTTCGTGCTCATCCCTCCAGGCGTTCGCCACAAGTTCATAAATACCGGAAACGGTGTGTTTCGCTTTATCTGTGTCATACCCCTCAAAGGTGATACGAGGCCTTGAGGCAAAAGCTTAATCTCTACGCCCTGGTACTTAACTCCTTCCTGAGCGGCTTCCGGATGAATTTAATAAGTGCGATATGGCAGCCCCTCGTTCTGAGCTTCGGGGGTTCCATGTCTTCTTTGGGCTTGGTTGAAAGCCTCTCTGGTCACCGAGGCATTATACCCGCTTTAGTCCAATTAGTAGGGGGATGGCTTTCGGATAGAAGGGGCCGTAAGCCAATAATAATCTGGGGTGGTATCCTTACCTTCCCATACTTTGGATTGTGTCTACTGGCCTTCTATTTGAAGGACTGGCGCTATATCCTCCCCGCTATTTTCTTCCTTGGCCTTTCGGCATACTCTCGGCCCGCTCGTGAGTCCATGGTTGCCGATTCAGTCCAAGCAAGGGAATTAGGCCTTGCTTACAGCTTTGTAATGGCCGCTTTCCTCCTCCCGGGGCTTTTTGCTCCCGCTATGGGCGGCTTTATGGCCGATAAGCTTGGGTTCGGTAGTGTTTTTGCTTTAGGGTTGCTTTTGGAGGCTTTAGCGCTTTTGCCTATAGCCGTTTGGGCTCAGGAAACTATAACATACAACCCTTCCACAAAAGAGCTGACTTTGAAGTCCTTTTCCATCCCGGCACACCTCTTACCGTTTTACATAACTTCCGCCGCCGATTTTTTCTCGTGGGGATTAAGCTATGGCATACTCTACGGGATGTTGGCTAAAACTTATGGCCTATCTTCCTCTCAAATCGGACTTATAGTTAGCGCTTCTTTTACTGCTTGGCTTGTTTTTCAAATGCCTGCAGGGAAGCTTGTGGACCGCTTCGGTGGCTTTAAGTTAATGGTGATTTCGGAGGCCCTTGGTATCCCCTTGATGGTGGGGTGGCTTTTGGCTCGCTCAATGAAAGATTTTCTCCTATTGCAGATACTTTGGGGGCTGGTGGCAGCGACGTGGGTGCCAGCTATGCAGTCTTACATAGCTTTAAAAGTTCCTAAAGAGGAAAGAGGCGAGGCTATAGGCTTATTGAGCGCTTTCCGAGGAATTGTCTCTTTCCCATCCCCATTCTTTGGAGGCCTCCTTTACGAGGTTGCAAAGTTCCCAGGGCCAATTTTGGCCAGCTTGGCTGGGATAATCGTAACCATAGCCATGTTCCTGTTCTGGGTCAAGGAATAATGGTGAGCAAAGGGGAAATAAGGCGCTTAATCTGGGATAAATTGGAAAGGGAGGATATAGCCGATTTCCCCAGGCCTTGCTATGGGCGCATCCCCAACTTCAAGGGCAGCAGCAAGGCTTCGCTCTGGCTTCTGAGGTTGCCGGAATTCCGAAACGCAAAGTGTGTCTTCTGCCCTCCGGATTATGTGCTTAAAAGCGTGAGGGACCTTGTGCTGAAGGAGGGTAAAGTTCTGGCCGCTGCCCTCCCTCACATGAGAGGGTTCGTAGAGCTTGTCGGCCAGGCCGATACTTCCATCCGTGGGCTTGCTCGCTACGGTAGGCCTCTTAGGACCCCC
>CAZPWR010000420.1:0-10276 GCA_964590555.1 uncultured Anaerolineae bacterium
TAGCGCTGATTGATTGAATCCCAGGCCTTGTAGACCGTGGCCATCCCTCCTCGGCCAATCTCCTCAATTATTTGATACTTGCCTATGGTCTTCCCTATCAAACTCGCCAAGCTTTCCTCCTTAGTGAACTTTTTGTGGGGCTGTTTCAAGAATCCTTTACAGGACTGTCCCCCAGCCCCACAGGGAACTAACCTACTTACCTTGAATTAAAACTGCCTTCAAGGGAGGAAAGTCCCCAAGCAATGGAAAGGCAAGGGCTACCTTCAGAACTCGCCAGAGCTTTTTAACCACACCCTGTCTCGCCCTGAAGGCTTTTTAACTAAAATAAGCTCAATCCCTTCGTGTACTTCCTTTCATTTGCAAGGCTTTCTTCTTATACGCTTCTTTCTTCAGCTTTTGCTTTAGCTCCTCTTCGGTCTTTCCTTCCTTAAGGCGGTTGTGAATGAACCTGATAAGAGAAAGCTACATTTCCAGCTCCATGAAAGCAGCGTGCGCTGGAAGGGGTTATCGCTTTCTTGGCGGTGCTTAATCGCCATTTGCGGCATAAGTTCATCATCGTGATGGCTCACCTCAGCCCCCCGCAAGGCCGTAGGGGTGCTACAGGCTCAGCATCCACAAAAGTTCATGGCCGCTGCCCTTGATCGGCTACAATCACGCGTATCTGAGCATGCTCAGGCCAATAGTTTCCCGTTTTGTCAACCACGATCAAACGCAACCAATAGGCTCCTGGCCGAACAGTTCTTGTATCCCAATCCATCAAGACGCCGTTGGTAACTGGCCTATTAAAACGGACCAAAAAGCTCCAATTTTGTGCCCCTTCTGGCTTGTACTCAAATTTGTAGTAGTCAAAATTAGGGCGTGTAGCTGTGCCCCGAAATTGAACTACCCCTCGTAAGGTAGCATTCATGGGTGGATAGGTTATGCAAACTTCTCGTCTTGGACAGCTGCGGGTACCCAACGGCGGCGCTTTTGTGGGGGTAGGCGTCGGCTTTTGAGGCGTCGGCGTGGCAGTGGCCGGCACCTTCCGGGGCGTCGGCGATGGCGACACTCTTTGAGGCGTTGGAGTGTAGTAGGCTTGTACTACCATGGGGATTGTCGGAGTAGGGTAGACCTCTGTTGCCGTTGGGATTGGAGTAAACAAGACGCTTGAGCTTCCCTCCTGGCCTGCTAGCCAAACAACCAATACTGTTAATGCCCTGTCCAATACTATTACTACCCCAACGACCCATAGAATCCCGATAATGGCCATAACCCAACGAAGGTCAAAAGTCCCTCGCCGGCCCAGCGCGGCTGGCGGCATCACAGGTGTTGCCTTAATTGTGGCAGGTTCCCCCCGAGAAGGAGCTATAACCTCGGTCTTAGGAGAAAACACCGCCCCCTGCAAAGCAGCTACCATCTCCTCAGCACTTTGATATCTCCATTCAGGCCTTTTCGCCAGAGCTTTCAAAAGAACTTTTTCCACTTCAGCTGGTATCATTGGGTTAAGCATCCGGGGCGAAGTTGGTTTTTCATAGATCTGTTTATGCAATACAGCCAGCGGCGTATCCCCTGTAAAGGGCACCCTACCAGTCAACATCTGATAGAGAACAATCCCCAATGAGTAAATGTCAGAACGATGATCCACTTCCTCCCCCTCTGCCTGCTCAGGAGACATGTACTCAGGAGTCCCAATCAATGTCCCAGTGCGAGTGATACCGCCATACTCGCTCACCCTGGCAATCCCAAAATCAGAAAGCAATGCCCTCCCTTCCTCGGTAAGAAGTATATTGCTTGGCTTCACATCTCGGTGGATAATACCTCTCTTATGGGCATAGGCCAGGGCTGAACCAATCTGGGAAACAATGCTTATTGCCGTTGACAAGTCCAAAGGCTTCCCAGTTAATCTTCTTTGTAGCGACCCACCTTCTATGTACTCCATGGCAATGTAATTTATCCCACCTTCCTCGCCTGCCTCATAGACTTTTACAATGTTAGGGTGGTCCAATTTTGCCGCCGCCACTGCTTCCCGGCGGAAGCGTTTGATGAATTCGGCATCGTGCTGGAAATAGGGGGGAAGTACCTTAAGGGCCACATAGCGCTGATTGATTGAATCCCAGGCCTTGTAGACCGTAGCCATCCCTCCTCGGCCAATCTCCTCAATTATCTGATACTTGCCTATGACCTTCCCTACCAAATTCATAAAGCTCTCCTCCTTAGCAGATGGCTATCCATCTTGTCCACATTTGAAAGACAAGCTTTATTTCTCAGCCCCCTTCTCGCCCGCTGAGCAAGGCCTATGGAATTAATCAGGTGAAAAATGACGCCTTACAGGATCCCCTTCCTCAGCTGTATTGCTCTTAAGCTCGCTTGAAGACAAGGACTATATTGCCTATCTCTATCCGATCTCCGTCCATCAGCTTGTGTTTAGTGATCTCTTGCCCGTTCACCCGGGTGGGATTGGTGGCGCCCAAATCGTAAATATAGAAGTCTTCTCCTTCCAGCCTTATCTTGGCGTGCTGACGCGAGACTGTGGGATCGCTTAAGACGATATCACAAGTGCCCGACCGGCCGATGAGGGTGTCACCTTCGTGAAGCCTGAATTCCCTGCCAAAAGGCTCGCCTTTCTCTATCACCAGAAAGGCCAGGTGCCGTCGCTCAGGTTTCAGGGAAACCGTCGGTGCAGGCGTAGGTGCGATTTCGAGGCCTTGTTCGGCTTCCAGAAAGGCGACCTGAGTGGGAGGGATTTCTTCCCCGCGGAAGACGCCGGCTTCGGTGGGGAATTCAGCCCCAGCTTCTATAGGGGCAGGGGGTCTAACCTCAGGCATGTATACACGCCTGCGCCTCTGGAGAGCAAAGAAGAAGACTGCACCTACCACCAGCAGAGCTAAGATCGCGACCAAAGGGAGCATTAGGGGCGGGATCATCGGCCCAGGCACCTTGAAGCTGACTTCCTTTACCCCAATGTTGCCAGCTGGATCGTAGGCCTTAACGGTCAAGGTATGGTCCCCGGGGCGGATGGTCGTTGGATCTAAGTTGTAGCTACATGGTACTGAGTTGGCAGTATGTATCACTTTTCCATCAAGTAGGAATTCAATCTTGACTACCCCTCCCTGAGCTGTGACGTTCTCCACTGTCACCGTTGTCTTCTGGCTTAACTCAGCGGGGAGGGGAGGTAGATCAAAGATGGGCGCTATCCTCTTGCTAAGGAATGTCTCCGCTCCCTCCGCTTGGCTGCCCAAGGCTTTTACCCTGAGCAAGAGGCTATGTTCTTTCCCGTCCGCCAAGACCTGAGAGGTATATCTTATGATGTACTGATGCTTAAGCAGCTCGCCAATCTTTAGGAATAGTTCCTCCAACTTGGCCGAATCCGGTGTCTCCTCATAGATCCCTCCCGTTCCTGAGGCCACCCGCATGAGATAGGCTCGGTCAATATCCTCGCCCAGACCGATGGTGAAAATGGGGATGCGGCTCCTGTTCGCTTCACGGATGGGGTCCTCCGGTCCCATAATGCTCGCCCTTTCCCCAGGTCCCACTTCCTTGCCATCGGTGAACAGGATGACCGCTCTTCTGGCAAAGGGTTGCCTCGCTGTCATCTTTACTGCCTTGAAAGCCGCATCGTAGAGGGGAGTCCGAGCCTTCTCCTTAGCCTCCAATGAGTTTATCAAGTTCTTCAAGGCACCGTGGTCGAAGGTGAAATCCATCTCCTTTGCAGGGTCAATGCGGGGGAAAGGTTCGCCTAAGTCCACCGCATCACCAAAAGCGATGACCGCCACCAAATCATTAGGGTTTAAACTATCAATGAAGCTGATAGCAGCCTTCTTAGCATCGTCCAAGGGCTTTCCCCTCATGCTACCGCTGACATCAATGACCAAGGCGACCGCTATCACCGCCTCCTCATTAACCCGCCAGTTAACATCCTTAATGGGCGTAACTTTGCCATCCTCAAGCACCTCAAAGTTAGTTTTCTCAAGCCCTTGGATAGGTACCCCATTGGCATCGAAGACCGTCACATAGGCCTCTATATTTGGGAAGTTCTCTGCCTTTATCTCATCAATGACAAGGGTAACTGGACCTTGCAGCCAAGCCGTAGTCGGCACAAGGAACAAGGCCAACAACCAGCCTAAAATAAAGCACAATTTTCTGGTACTCATGGTCTTACCTCCTTTTCCTTGTCTTCTATCTGTTTACACCCCGTTGTTGTCTCCCTTAGGAAAAGCATTTTACCTACCACTACCCAAACCAATAGAATTGCGGCTATTCCCGTAACGCCTGCTGCGCATTGGGCTCCCTTTCCCGCTAACTTCTCAACTTTGGGCAATAACTCTACCACGAGTAATGCCCCTCCTGCGATCGTGATAGCAAAAGTTAACACTATCAGGGCCGTCACTTTCGCCAAGTTTATAGCTCGACTTCGCTCGCGCTTGACCTCGCGACGTAATATCTTCTGAGTGTCCCTACTCTCCTCTACCTCGGGCCGAAATTGAGCCCCCCTCACCTTGGGAATCCCTCCAGTTACTCGGGCCACCAACACGGTGATATTGTCCAGCCCACCCCGTCGGTTGGCCAGGTCAACCAAGAGGTCACAGGCCTTTTGAGGGTCGCGATTAGTTTGCACTGCTCGCTGGATCTCAGCGTCACTGACCAGGTTGGTCAGCCCATCGGTGCAGAGGACAAGGATGTCACCGGGCTCAATGGAATGTATAGAGCGCTCCACGCGTATCAGCAAGCTATTTCCCAGCGCTTGGGTCAAGACGTTCTTTTGAGCGGGGAGGGAGTGATCCTGAGTTAGCTGCTTCATCTTACCTTTGCGTAATAGATAGGCCCGGCTATCTCCTACATGGCCAATGAAAAGCCACCCTCCTGACAACAAGGCCACGGTAGCTGTAGTGCCCATGCCACTCAAATTCTGCCGCTTTGAAGCTTGGATGTATAGGCGTTCGTTGATGCGCTCCAACACCTCTTTTAAGACCACAGCATAATAATCCTCGCGCTCAGGACTGTAATCTACCCATTGCTTGTAGGCAGAGGAGGAGAACAGCTGCTCCAGGGTCTTGACCACATAACTGCTGGCTACCTCCCCTGCCTGATGACCACCCATTCCATCGGCCACTACTAGCAGGGCATCTATCTCGGGGGCGATATCAGGAGGAAGGAGGACACAAAAAGCATCCTCGTTTGACTCTCGCACCAATCCCTGGTGCGACCTATAGCCGACTATTATGCCCATCTTTTCGCGATTCATTACAGTACCTCAGCATTCATTCTTCCCCCTTTTCCTTCGTTTTCTCCCTCACCTCCATAAAAGCGAAAGTGGTTCTTCCCATTATAATCGTGTCACCATCTACTAATGCCCGCTTTTGGATCCGCTCGCCGTTAACGAATGTGCCGCACAGACTAGCCAAATCGTAGATTACGAATGTCTCGTTCTCCAGCCTGATCTTAGCATGCTGACGGGACATATACGGATCATCAATCACCACATCGTTTAGAGCGGCATCGCGGCCAATGGTGGTTACTTCTCCTAGGCGGAACTCCTTCCCCATCAAAGGTCCGGACATTACCACCAGCCAAGCCAACCTTGGCGGTGGCCTTCGCAAAGATATGGTTTCTGCCGATACTAGTAAAGGCGGGACCTCGTGACCAGGAAGCACTATTGGTTCCGTAGGGGGTACTGCTTCCACTGGAGCAGGCGGCGAAGGTTCGGGTGTTGGCAGAGTAGGCGGGTATTCCCAGATGCCGATCCCAAGCCCGTAGCTGAAGAGGGCGAAAAGAGCTGCCAAACTGGCCAGGATGCCGAGCGCAGCCAGAGGGGCGACGATATACTGCATACCTCCTTGGGATACCAAGCAGGGCACTATACGCAGCATCGCCGAAGGGAGGATCAAGATGGTGGACGCCACAGTAATTACTTGGTATATCATCGCCTCCCTAAACTTTCGCTTGATGTCGTAGAAGATCCAAAAAGTGGCAATCAAACTAATGAAGAAGGCCACGATGAAGAGGCCTGCGATCCACTCGGGCTCGCCATACCACATTCTTACCCAAAAAGGTTGTCCGCTCAATAAAGTCTTTATACATTCTGTCGCTGGCATGGTACCGCCCCCTCCAAAAAGCTCTTTCATTTGAAGGCCAAGATCTCATACCCACGGTGGTCTGAGCCCCATCCACGAAAGACCAGCAATAAAACACTCGGCCGCTAAAGAAGGCGCCATTGGTGCTGACCAGTTCATAGAGGATATATTGGCCTGCTTACATCTTAATGCAGTTGTGTTAGAGGGAGGTTATCTTATCATTGAGTATACCAGTCATGCTCTCCTTGTGATTCTTTTGAACACAAGGGTCGTCTGCCCCATCACTATTTCGTCCCCATCTTCCAGGGCGTGCTTGAGGATCCGCTCGCCGTTGACAAAGGTGCCATTAGTGCTGGCCAAATCGTAGATGAAGAACTGCGCTTTATCCCCTTCACCTTCCACCCTTATCTTAGCATGTTGACGTGAGACTGCTTCGTCATCAAGGATAATATCATTGTGCCAATCCCTTCCTATAGTGGTGCCCTTTGGGTTTAGCCTGAAGATGTGCCCTACCCGTGGTCCATCTTTAATGATCAGATAGGCGAAGGTTGGAGGTGGTCCGCCCAGCACCTGTGTCTCAGCTTGACCAGGTTCCCCAGGCGCTAGCTCCCCCATCTCCTCACCCAGGGGTCTGGTTGGAGCCAAGCCTTCCCCCTTTTCCCAGGGTGTGGGAGAGATTTCTTCCATCCCCGCCCTAATCGTAGGAGTCTCTTCATTTTTCATTTTTATCACCTCCTTTCGTTCCTGGCAGGTTCTAACCGAATCTTAGAGCTTAGGCTAGAACCTATTTATACCTTCTTAAAGACGAGGGTTGTGTTACCTAACCTGATGACATCACCGTCCATCAGAATTTGCCGGTGTACCCTACGGTTATTGACGAAAGTGCCGTTGAGGCTAGCCAAGTCGTAGATGACGAACTGGCCGTTTTCGAACCGGATCCTAGCGTGCTCTGCCGAGACAGCTCCATCTTCTAGAACGATGTCGCAACGACTACCATCTCGTCCAATGGTGTTAATGCCCTTTATCAAGCCGAACTGTTGGCCCACTCTCGCCCCCGATTTCACTACTAGCCAGGCCATGGCCGGTGGTCTCTCCTCCACCAATCTGGTAGGCTCGATCCTTGGCGCGGCCCTCGCGGTAGGGAGCTGTACAGGTGGTGGAGTGGGCTCCGGTGGCGTTAAGGGTTGTGGGTATACCTTTAAAAAGATGGCCTCCACATCTGACTTCATGAGGTACCAGATGATCCACCCGCAGATGGCGGCTACCACTAAGCAGCCAACCCCAATACCAGGGAAGGAGAGACGGCCAAATGGTTCCAGGCTGAAGCCGAATAGTAAGGAGAATCCTCCCAGCAAGTTTAGAACCAAGCCAAGCGCACTGAAGAGGAGTGCGGCAATCCTGGCCCAGTCTCGCACCTCCAACAGCCCCCAGCCGACAGCGATGTGGAGCACTCCAAACAATATGCCGAGCAAGCCTATAGGGATGAGCCAATTGCCGAACGGCGCGGGCAACGGGATAAAGAGGACACCCAAAGCGGAGATAGTACCAAGCACCCCGGCAATGATGAAGAATACAGCAATTAAAGTTACTCCTATTGGCCTGTATTCCCTCATTTTATATCACTCCTTCTTTTATTTTAGGTATTTTAGGTCTCTATGCATTGTTAGACTTCAGAATTTCGGGCCCTATCTTTCGAACTTTAGCACACTGTTGCCTATCTTTATCTCATCCCCAACTCGCAGAAGAACTCGCTCGAAAATACGTCGGCCATTAACGTAAGTTCCATTAGTTGAATTCAAATCCTCCAGCCAGAAGTAACCCTCTCGTTGGACAATCCTAGCGTGTTCTCGAGAGATGAGAAAATCCTGGGGATCGATGTCGCGGCGCCGAAGGGTTGTGAACTGTGAAGTAAGAGGTATTCTCTTTCCTCTCCCCCCACCAGAGATCACTACTAACTGGGCCGAGAACGCTATATGCCCTTGCACAATTTGAGGTACCCTCTCTTCATGCTTCTCATAAATGCGGGGCTGCCGCAAGAGCATAGCTCCGGTGTACTCTATGGCCTCGGCCATCTCCGCAGCTGTTTGAAAGCGTTTATTACGATCCTTCTCAAGAGCTTTCATGACCACAGCTTCTATCCGAGCAGGCAGAGATGGGTTTATCCGCCGTGGGGGAATGGGCCTTTCAGTGAGGTGTTTATGAACCACCTCTAAAGGCTTGCCCGTAAAAGGTACACGCCCTGTAACCATTTCATAAAGCACCACCCCTAGCGAGTATATGTCGCTTCTATGATCGATGGGTTGCCCCTTCGCTTGTTCATAGGACATATAATAGGGAGTCCCCACAATCATGCCCTCGGAAGTGCGAGTTATTGATGAAGTCACCTTAGCTATGCCGAAATCAACCACCTTCACACCTTCCTTAGATGAAAACATTATGTTCTCAGGCTTTATGTCCCGGTGGACCACCCCCCGACTATGGGCATAATTAAGAGCCTCGCAGGTTTGGCCTATTACGGAAATGACAAAATCGAGTGGAAGAGGCTGTCCAGGTATTAACCTATCCCTTAAGGACCCATTGTCAACGTATTCCATAATGATGTAAAGAATACCATCTACCTCCCCAAAGTCTAAAATCCGCGCGATATGAGGATGATAAAGAGTTTGTCCTACTCTACCTTCCTGTTCAAATTTCTGGCGCAAATACGGGTCGGTGTGATAGAAAAATTTGATGGCTACCGTGGTGCCATCAAGGCGCGAGATACCTTTATAGACCACCGCCATTCCCCCGCGGCCAATAAAGGTTAACGTATAGTTCTCAAATGCGCATGTCTTAGCGAGGATTGGGGGTGAAGAAGGAGTAGCAAAAGGCGGAGGCATGGAAGGCGGACTGGGCTCCAGTGTGAGCCCTGGCATTTGGAAAACAAAGACAGATGGGCCAATCTGAATTTGGTCTCCGGGCCTCAAAACATGATGAGCAATGCGGCGACCATTGACATAAGTGCCATTGGTGCTTTCGCGATCATAGAGGATATATTGGCCATCCTGGAAGTCTATCAAGGCATGATGACGAGAGACCAACAACCCCTGTAAGCGCAGCATATTATCATTACTGCGCCCAATAGTGAACTGGCGAGAAGAGATAGGAAACTCTTGGCCTCTCTCAGGGCCTTGGATGCAAACCAGGCGTGGGGCAGCCGAAGGGGGTGGACCAAGGGGTTGCCTAGTAAATGTGGAATAATATGGCGAACCGCAATAAGGGCACGTGCTACGCGCTGGCACCCTTTGTCGACCACAGGAGGGGCATTTCGGTCTTCGCAAGAACATTAAATAAACCATTGCTGCTGTACATAATAAGAGGCTAATAATAATCGGTGCTTGCACGTTTGTGTACCTTCAGTCAAGTGTAAGTGCCAACAATTTGAAATCCTTCCACAAAAGTAGGGGCCCAGGAAAGCTCAATAACTCCTTCGTTTCTTTGGAGAACCGCTTTTCCCCTTGGTTGGCATTATTTCCGACAATCTCTGCCTCAATCCCAAAGTTGAGTAAGAGGAAGCGGTAATAAGCAAAGACCAATCAAGGCCGCTTCTCAAGCCACTCCATGGTCAGATTCTGTCATTCCATATTATGGGTATTAGTGGTATTGTTTACCGGAGAAGCAGCCAGCAGAGATAACATGGTTACTTCACTGGATGTCAATGAGAACTCGCTCTGTTCATAACAATCCTTCAAGCAGTTCATGGCCCTTCTTCAGTTTACTTATTCGCCCATTTGGCCAAGTCCCGCTGGGGGGTAAGCCGGTCCGCCGGTGTAAATCTTCTGCGGTTGCTTCTGGAGTGAGAGAATTTGCGCCTGCAATTCTTCCAGCCGTTGCCCGATTTCAGCAAAGGGTAGAGAAATTTTTCCAACGCTCCGCCATCCTGTTCACTTATTTTGAAGTGAACAGCTTTTTCAATGTGCCTTTTAGCCTTTTATATTATAAAAGATCCATTGCCTATTGTCAAATGGGCGTGATCTATCACTTAAAATGTTACCGAGGCCACACGGTTCACTCAAATGATAATGTTACCGGAGGTAAAGGTGGACATGGAGGAGAAAATGACAATACAAGAGCGCTACCAATACCTGCGCCGGATGAAAAAGAGGTATGTTAAGGCCAACCGAAAGGAGCGGAGTCGCCTCCTGGATGAAATGGAAGCCTACACCGGTTTGCACCGAAAAAGCCTA
>CAZPWR010000421.1:0-4167 GCA_964590555.1 uncultured Anaerolineae bacterium
CCTTTTATATAAGCCCGGCGTATTAGCTCGCTGGGCAAAAGCTCTCCATCGCTGAAGAAAGAATGGGTGTGAAGTTCATAGTGTCCATGCATTGTTCTCTCCTTTAGAGCGGGCAAATTGGTGGTGTAGCCCTCTTGTGGGCCGATGATTCCACCATCCTTTTAACCTTTAAAACCAGGGGAGAAGCCCCATCGGCTTCCCCGTTTTCCAAGGCTTCTAAGATTGAGTCCAATTCAGGATAAGTTATGCCCATTTCTCCTTCATCGGTCTGACCTTCCCAAAGGCCGGCACTGGGGGGCTTAAGGATTATTTCCTCCGGGATTCCAAGGTAGCGTGCAAACCTCCTGAGTTGAGTTTTATACAAGCTGCCGAGCGGAAGCAGGTCAACCCCTCCATCGCCGTATTTTGTGAAATAGCCAACCATGATCTCGCTCTTGTTTCCGGTCCCTACAACCAGGTAATTGAGTGTATTAGCGTAGTAGTAAAGGGTGAGCATTCTCAGCCGTGGCTTGAGGTTGGCTTTGGCCATCGGCGTACCTGGGGGAAGAAGGGTGAGGAGCAGGTCGTAAACCGGGGTCAAATCTACAGTTTCGGTTTTCAAGCTGAAAGTTTGAGCTATGAGGGTGGCATGCTCCAAGTCCTGCGGGTGGCTGTGGCAAGGCAGTATAAGGGCTAAGTGGTTATCGCCCACAGCCTTTTTAACCAATACTGCGGTTACGGAAGAATCAAGGCCTCCGCTTATCCCCAGGACTAAGCCATTGGCCCTGGCTTCTTCTGTTTTATCCCTCAGCCATTGGACGATTTTGCGCTCAATTTCCTCATAGTCCACGGATTACCTCCTATTCAAGCTTCTTGGTTGCCTCATAGGCAAGGATTATAGCCTCGGCCACCTCTTTCATAGGCTTGCGGGTGTCCATGCTCAGCTTCTGGATGCGCCTGAAAGCCTCAGCTTCGGAGAGGCCTTGGGTGTCCATGAGGATTCCCTTGGCTCTTTCCACCAATTTGCGGGTTTCAAGCGCTTCTTTGAGGTCGGCCACTTCTTTTTTGAGGGCTCTGAACTGCTCAAAGCGGGCCAAGGCTATTTCTACAGCTGGGGCCAAGTCCGATTCCCGGAAAGGCTTTACCAAGTAGGCTACAACTCCTGCCTCCTTAGCCTGGTCCACAAGCTCCTTCTGGCTGTAGGCGGTGAGGAAAATTACGGGTGCAATGTCCTCTTGGGTAAGGATGCGGGCCGCTTCAATTCCATCCATATCCGGCATCTTTATGTCCATAATCACCAGATCAGGACGGAGTTCGCGGGCCATGTTCACAACGCTTCTTCCGTCCCCAGCCTCTCCAACGACAAGGTAGCCGAGGTTGGTCAGCATTTCCTTAAGGTCCATCCGGATTATTGGCTCGTCATCGGCTATAATTATCCTTACCTTCCGCACAGCCACCCTCCTCCTCTGCGATTAACTTTATTATACCCTTATGAGGTTAGGACGCAAAGCCTGCGGCCTTTAGGACCGAAGGTCAGCCTCCGCTAACTTTAAAACCTTGGCGAACCCGAAGCCAATAGGGTTGGGAAAAGGCATCCAAGCAATCGCTTGATTTGACAAGGCCTATCCCTGGTAATATAATATGGCGGCAGAAACTCCCTTTCAAGGAGGAGGCATATGAGCAAGAAGCTTTATGCACTGTTCGCCCTACTTACGGTCATAGCGCTGGCCGTAGCAGGGTGCAAGCCTGCCCCCACCCCTAAGCCCAAGATTAAGATAGCTGTAGTTTCCGACATCGGGGGAAGGGGAGACCTGAGCTTCAACGACATGGCCTTCAAAGGTGGGGATGAAGCCGAAAAGGACTTCGGTGTGGAGATGGTTGAGCTCATAAGCAAGGTAGAAGCCGACTACGTCCCCAACCTCACCACCGCTGCTAAGGACCCCGATGTCAAGCTGATTGTGGGGGTTGGCTTCCTCCTCAGCGATGCCTTGGCTGAAGTCGCCCAGAAATACCCCGACAAGAACTTCGTTGGCATTGATACTTATGCTCAGTCCATCATCAAGGAGAAGTACCCGGACAAGTATCCTCTCCCCAACCTCATGGACATCGTCTACGAAGAGCACAAGGGCAGCGCTATAGTTGGAGCTATTGCTGCCCTCCTGGCTGCCGCCTACGATAAGCCTCACATCGGCGCCGTTCTGGGAATTGAGATTCCTGTCCTCTGGAAGTTTGAAATCGGCTACAAGTGGGGTGCTCGCTGGGCCACTGAATGGCTGAAGAAGAATGTGCCCGATGAGGCCTTTGACTACACCAAGGATTTCGTCCTCTGGACCTACACCGGAACCTTCAGCGACATCACCAAAGGTTATGAGGCAGCCAAGGCCATGTACGCCAAGGATGCTGTGGCCGTGTACAACATTGGTGGTCCTCTGGGGCTGGGCATAAACCAGGCTGTCTCCGAAATTGCTGAGCAGAAGAAACTGGAGTTCGGCCCGCCCTTCTGGATCGGTGTAGACGCCAACCAGGACTGGATCAACCCCGGTTTCGTCATCGCCAGCATGATGAAGAGGGTTGACAAGGGCGTATACTACGCCACCAAGCTGGTAGTTGACGGCAAGTTCCGCGACATCGTAAAGGAAAACAATGGTGTCCTGGTCCTGGGCGTCGGAACCAAAGTGGCCGGTGAGCTCATGGAAGGAATCTCCGTGAGCACTTTGGCTGACCTGGACGAGTTCATTGAGATGGGAGTCAATGCCGAGAAGCTCACCGGGAAGAAAGTCCTCCCCATGGAGCCTGACAAGATCCGTGAGAAGGTCAAGAAGATGAGGGATGCCCAGCCCGAGTGGCTCTGGCGCGCCGCTAAGGAGCTTGAGGAGCAAATCCGCACCGGCGCAGTTGAAGTCCCGGCTGTCACCACCGAGGAGCTCATCAAGAAGTGGCGCGATGAACTCGGGTAAAGGGCGAGAGGGGAGGGGGTTAACCCCTCCCCTTTTTAAATTAGACATCAAACACGATGCTTTTTTATCCCCTGCGCTGTGGCTTGCCAATCGGGCCTTAAAACCTTCTGGGAGAGAAGGAGATGAGCCGCGAGTTTTCCATTGAAATGAAGTCAATCCACAAGGTCTATCCCGATGGTACGGTCGCCCTTAGAGGAGTTGATTTTGAGCTAAGGTCGGGTGAAATAGTTGGCCTTTTGGGCGAAAACGGGGCTGGGAAAACCACCCTCATGAAAATACTTTCAGGCCTTTTGCCCCCAACTTCTGGGGAAATTTATTACAATGGGAAACCAGTGCACTTCCGCAACCCTTCCGATGCCCTCAAACTGGGCATTGGGATGGTCCACCAGGTCTTTGCTTTAGTTCCCCCCTTTACAGCTTTGGAAAACATCCTTTTGGGCCAGGAGAAAAGGGGAAGACTATCACCTCCGGACCTAAAAAACGCACGTGAAAAGGTCAAAGCCTTGATGGAAGAGACAGGCCTTTACGTCCCCCTTGATACACCGATAGAGCTCCTATCGGCTGGAGTGCAGCAGAGGGTGGAGATACTCAAGGTCCTCTACAGGGGGACTGATGTCTTAATCCTGGACGAGCCTACCTCTTACCTTACCCCCTTGGAAGTGGAAGAACTGTTTAAAGTAATGCGCAGGCTTAAAGCCCAAGGCAAAGCAATTGTCTTCATCACTCATAAGCTGCGCGAGGTTGTGGAGATAAGCGATAGGATTCAGGTCCTGCGGAACGGGGTCGTTACCGGCAAACTTCCCACATCCGAAGCCACTTTTGAGAAATTGGCCATAATGATGGTGGGCAAAGAAGTTATCCCTCATGCGGTCCGCTCCGAAGCGGAGCCAGGGGAACCTGTCCTCAGAGTTAAGGATTTATATGTCATGAGCGATTTTGGGACTATGGCAGTTAAAGGCGTTTCATTTGAGGTGCGGGCAGGGGAAATCTTTGGGATTGCTGGAGTTGAAGGGAACGGGCAGAGTGAGCTTGTCCAGGCTATAACTGGGCTTAGGCGGCCACTTAAAGGGGAAATATGGCTTAAGGATTCAAACGTCACCGCTTTTGGCCCTCGCAAGCTCTATAGCCTCGGCCTCTCACACATCCCTGAGGATAAGTCCAAATTCGGTCTGGCTATGAACTTTGATTTGGCCGAAAACAGCATATTGGGAAGGCAATGGGAGCCCCAATT
>CAZPWR010000422.1:0-8594 GCA_964590555.1 uncultured Anaerolineae bacterium
TTGAGGTGTGGGGCATGGCTGTTTTGGCGTTGTGGGTGGTGTGTTTGGGCGCGGAGGGCAGGGGCGGGGCCGGCGCCGGGCGCCGCCCCGTCCAAGGGGCCTGGGGGATGTGTCCCCTTTTTCACGCCGATTGAAATCGGCCTCCTTTGGCCCGCGCCGACCCCAGTTGGGGTGGGAGATGGCCCAAGTTTCCCCGGGGATATAGGGTGCCCCCTAAGTTTCAAAACAAGGGGGCAGCAGCTAACCCCTGTAAACCCGCCAACGAGTGGGACCCAAAACCTCGGCAAACCCTTAGCAAACGGGGGTGGGGAAAACAAAGTCCTGAGAGCGAAACCCTTTAGAGCAAAAAGCATCAACTCTATTGCCGAGCACATAAATCTCGCAACACCGAAACCAGGCCCAAAAGCGCCGCTACGTGGAGATATATCCCGTGAACGTAAAGGTTGTCAAAAAAATTGTGAACCGAAAGGTGAACAAAACTCCCAACCGCTCCTATAAGTAGAGCCCTCCTCCACCCCGCTTGTGAACCGATGGCCTTAAAACATTGAAAGAAAACCCACCCCCAAAACAAAAGATAAGCCCCGAGGCCTAAAAGGCCTGTCTCGGCAGCAATGTTTAAATAGTAATTGTGGGCATGGCCCAAAGGCTCAGGCCACCGAGGCAAAGCATAAGCCGAGTAAACAGGCTCATAGTTACCTATCCCCACCCCAAACCACAAATTGTCCCCCCACATCCTAACCGCGGCATCCCAATGGGCCAGCCTCTCCACAACTGCATAATTCTCATCGGTTATCTCAATCGTCCGCAAATCCTCCAGACCCGGCCAAACGGTCAGCTCCTGAAACCTCGCTAAAAGGGGCTGCAGCGGGGGTCTGACAAGCAAAATCAAAGCCAACGCCAAAATCCCCAAAGCTAAGGCAAGCCTTTTATCCACAAGCATAACCACGCATGCTACCGCTACCATCGCCCCAAGCCAAGCCCCTCTTGACCAACTCATAACCAAAGCTATCCCTGTTAGTAGCGCTACGCTAAGGCAAGGTAAAGCTAAACCCAAGCGCAACCGCCAGGGAATTTCGCCATCTAAGGAAAACCCAAGCCCTAAGGCCAAGGCTAAGGGCATAACAAGCCCCATATACCCACCGAAAGGATTGGGCTGCATAAAATGCCCATAAGCCCTCATGAACCTACCCATAACCACAAAGTGCTCAGGGCCGGTCCGAGTGAAAAACTGATAGACCCCAACCAAACCTTCCACCAACCCCGCCAAAAGAAGCCCACCCATAACCCAAGGGATTTCCTTTTCCTTCAAGCTCGTGCTGAGGATTAGGTAAACAAGGAGAACTTCGCCCCATTTGAGGAGCTCCTTCAAAGAATGCTCCAAGGAAGGAGCTTGGATAACTGAAACCAGCATTGCTCCGTAGAGAACAAGGAAGGGGACGAAAATTGGGCCCAAACCGCGCCATTCTTCCCTGAGGGCGAGTTTCCTCGCCAGCCAAACACTCGCGACCAGCAGCACTGCCAGCTCGGTCAAACCAACCTTGGCTGGCCCTATGCCAATTTCACGGATGGAGCCTAAAGGTATGCTTAGGGCAAGGAAAGGGAAAGCTGTGAATGGCCAAAGGAAAGCCACTATGGAAAGCGTCGCCATGCTTAGAAGAGCGAAAGACCACTTTATCGGAAGGACAATTATGACCAAGCCTATGGCCAGGGCCAGTATCGCCCCTTTAACTTTCACGAAAGGCTCCTCTAACTATGGCATCGGTCATCTTAACTACGCGCGCCATCGCCTTGACATCGTGTACCCTGACGATATCAGCCCCAGCGGCTATCCCAAGGGCAACCGTAGCCGCAGTCCCTTCAACCCTCTCGTTTGGGGGAAGGTTCAAAACGTACCCTATGACCGATTTCCTGGAAGTCCCTAAGAGGATAGGCCTCCCCAGGACCTTGAGCTCTCCAAGCCGCCGAAGTATTTCCAAATTCTGCTCCACCGTCTTACCAAAGCCTATCCCCGGGTCCACTATGATTTTCTCAAAGTCCACGCCAGCATCAAGCGCAAGCTCTATGCTGTATTCCAACTCCCGAACGATATCAGCCATGAGGTCTTGGTATTCTACCCCTACGTATCGGCCGCCAAGGCGAGCTTCTTGAACGGCATTCTTGGGATTAGACCGGTTATGCATTACCACCACTGGCACATTGTAATCAGCTACAACCTTAGCCATATCGGGGTCCATCCTCAAACCCCAGACATCGTTCACCATGCTTGCCCCGGCTTCAATGGCTTCTCGGGCTACCCTGGCCTTGTAGGTGTCAATTGAAATAGGCACGTCCACTTCTTTGACCAAGCGTTTAAGGACCGGCATCACTCGGCTTAGTTCTTCCTCTTCTGAAATCGGCTGAGAGCCAGGCCGAGTTGATTCGCCTCCTATGTCCAAAATATCGGCTCCTTCTTCCACAAAGCGGATGGCCTGAGCGACGGCTCCCTCCACGTTTCCAGCCAAACCGTCCCCGGAAAACGAATCCGGCGTCACGTTTATTATCCCCATGATATAAGTTCGCTCACCCCACACAAAAGTTTTCTTGCCGATTTGCATCGGCTTGAGGTTCACCCTCTGGTAATTCTTCAAAGCCACTTCCAACTCCTGAGCTATGGCTTTAAGGGTATCATCAGGGAACTGACGCAGGGAGTTGATCAAAGCCTCAAGCTGAGCCAACGTGCCCATGAGGATGACATCGGTTGGGGAAGCAGCACCGAAGTAGACCGCTGCTGATATTGCCCCTTCTCCTCCGTGCCTGAGCATTTCCTGCTTTAGGATATGGGCAGCTTCGTAATTGACCCCCTCCAGCTTCACAGCCCGGAAAAGGCCTTTGGGAAGCATCACCTGCAGGCCTTCCCAATCAACCTTCACTTTTTCCAGCTCTTTCTTCAGCTCTTCGGCGTTTGAATACTCCAAAAAGCGAGTATTAAACCGGCGCATTTTTCCCCTCCCCGGATTTTGGGCTTATTATACCAGTAACCCTGAAACCTCTCCAAGTGTTTATAGCTTTGAACAAAACGTGAAGGAGGTAGAGATGAAGTTTGCAGTAGTAGCTGGGGACAAACAGCCGGTTCGGGATGCTTTGGCGGAGAAAATCATTGCCTTGTTGCAATCAAAGGGGCACATCCTATCCGATGAGGATGACCCCGAAGTTAACTTAATACTCAACCTTACAGATGCAAAAGAGCCAAAGCCTTACCGTCGCAAATCCAAAGGCGTATTTGTGGCAAGCTTAGTAGCGGTAGAAGAACTGCCGGAAAATGCTCACCGCGCTGCTTATACTGTCCTTGTCCGAAGCCTATCAAACCTTGTGCTCTATGCCCACGTAAAAGGTGAGAGCGTTGATATTTACTTTACCACCTTAGAAGCAGGCTTCTACAAAGTCCCCTGGGACCCAGAGGAAGTCTACAGCCACCTCATGCCTTTAGCCTGCTCAGTTTTAGTGATTGAGAACGAAATAACCCCTGACCTCCCCCCGGCTTACTGGAATGGGACCTCTATTACGGAAAAGATCATCCGTTACGGCAAAGAGATGGACAAAATGGGGATTTTGCCAGCCCCCTTCCCGATCCACGAACTCCTTTCCGAGCGGGATTTGCGGCATGTCTACTTGCTCTACGGCATAACAGGTCTGAGCTACGGCAACCTTAGCGCGAGGGAAAACATCCCGGAGCTTGGGGAAACCACTTTCTGGATGACAGCCAGGGGAGTTAACAAAGCGAAGCTTTCCAAAATAGGGAAGGATATTGTGCTCATAAAAGGCTTCAACCCAGAAAAGCACACCATTTTGGTAAGCGTCCCGCCCGACTACGACCCGAAAGTTAGGGCATCGGTAGATGCCATTGAACACTACCTAATTTACTCAAACTTCCCCGAAGTAGGCGCCATAGTGCACGCCCACGCTTGGATGGAAGGGGTTATCCCCACCCGCCAGAACTACCCTTGCGGGACACGGGAGCTGGCCCAGGAAGTAGTGAATGCCCTCAAGAAAGCCGAAGACCCTGCTCGGGCCGTCGTGGGCCTTAAAAACCACGGCCTAACTATAACCGGGCGAGACCTTGATGAAATCTTTGAACGCATAAGGGGCAAACTCCTGACCCAGGTCCCAATGATGCCTTAGCCAAGGGCAAAATTCGGCCCGTCGCTTCTACATCTTTAAACCCGACCACTAATTTGCGTGGGTCGGGGTTTCGCCCATAGGTAATTTCCGCTGGGCCTATGGCGTAATTTAAACTCAAGCAATGTATTTATGACCTTCGGCCCAAAGCCCTTACGCTTCCCCTTCACTCTGCCCTTCTTTACCTAACCACGCCCATAGGGTCATCCAACTCCACGACCTCCGCCAAGCAGATTTCATAATCTCCAGGAAAAGAGGCGCCGCTCACAACCCGCCCTCTCGGCCAATTTATGTATACTTTCCTTAGGGAAAATGCCCCTTTTACCGTGCGCCTGTTGCTCTTGCCGGTGTGGATGAAAAGGGCTTCCTTCTTGGCTTCAGTAGCGGTTCACCTTCTAATAGCGCCTCTTCTTCCGGCGCAAGTGCTCCGAGGCTTTGCTACTCTTTTGCCCCCGTGTTATAATCTCAAAAAATCGGCTTTGCTCGGAGAAAGGATGAGGCTAAGCCCAAAAAGCAAGCTCTCGGTTATCCAGTTTTCCCTAATCCTTACGGCTTTCTCCTTGCGGTTGTACAGGCTCGGATTCCAGAGCCTCTGGGCCGATGAGGGAAACAGCGCCGCTATGGCCCTCAGAGATTTGGCTTCCATTGCTCTCCACTCCGCTGCTGATATCCACCCCCCACTCTACTATTGGCTACTAAAGCTTTGGACTACCCCGCTGGGCCTCTCAGAGTGGGCTCTGAGGGCTTTATCAGCTTTCTTGGGCACTTTGTTGGTGGCTTTGATTTATTCCCTGGGAAAAGAACTCTGGGACAAGAGGGTCGGCTTAGCGGCGATGGCTTTAGCCGCTTTCCATCCTTTCCAGATTTATTATTCCCAGGAAGCCAGGATGTACATCTTAGCCGCTTTTCTCGGAGCCCTTTCTTTCTTGGGAGCCTTGCGCTGGTGGAAGAAAGAAAGCCTATTGGCCGGAATCATCTTCATACTTTCCACAAGTGCAGGCTTATACACCCATTACTCCTTCCCCATACTTCTGGCTGCAGAGAACGCCACTTTCCTCTTCTTCCTAACTGCCAACCACTTAAAGAGAAGGGTTGGCCTTAAAGGTTACGTAGCCCGCTGGTTCCTCCTGCAAGCTATCTCCTTTGCCCTCTACGCCCCCTGGATTCCCGTCGCTGCCGAAAGGTTAACTTCTTGGCCAGCCATTGCTGAATACGGAGCTGCTAAAGCGGTTGGAGAAGCTTTAAGAGCCATTGCCTTTGGCCCCGTTTCCAAGCTTCCTTTGGCTTTCCCCGCCCTCTTGGCTTTTTTGGCTTTTGTTGCTTCGGCTGTTAGGTGGAGGGAAAACTGGCGAGCAGTAGCGACCCTCTGGGTTTGGCTCTTGGCTCCACTCTTCATGATGCTAATCTTGGGATTGTTTAGAGGGGCTTACCTCAAATTCCTCTTAGTATCTTCACCCCCATTTTGCGTGCTTTTGGCTTTAGGCCTGAGGGGTTTTAAAGGCCCCAAGCGCCTGTTAGAGGCTTTCTACCTTGCAGGCATCATCTTCCTTTTCTCCGCAACCCTTAACAACTTTTACTTCCACTTCGCTAAGGATGACTACCGAGGTATCGCCCGTTACATTGAAGCCGTGGAGAAACCTGGCGATTCCATAATCCTCAATGCCCCAGGGCAGATAGACGTTTTCCGCTATTACTACAAAGGCAAGCTACCTATCTACCCGCTCCCCAGAGAAAGGCCACCGGTTCGGGCCAAGCTTGAGGAAGAATTAGCCATAGCGACTTCCCATCCTGGGAAAATTTTCGTCGTATTGTGGGGTGAGAAAGAAGCCGACCCCGAAGGAATCGTGGAAAAGTGGTTGGAAAAACACTCCTTCAAGGTGGGGGAAAGCTGGCGAGGGAACGTCCGATTTGCCATTTACGTTGTCCCCGAAAGCCAAGTCCTCGGGCCAAAAGGGGAAACGAATGGAAAAGCTTTCGGCTCCCCAACCCTTTTCCGGCTCACTGGCTATCTGGTAGGGGCAGAAGAAGTGGAGAGCGGTGGAGTATTGCCCGTTATCCTAACTTGGCTGGCAGAAAGGCCTACCACGCGCCGCTACAAAGTTACTGTCCAATTGCTTAATTCAAACAACCTTGTGGCCTCACAATACGATGCTGAACCTGAAGCGGGGCGTCGCCCAACCTCTTCCTGGGAGCCTGGAGAGGTTATAATTGACAATATCGGCCTTATGGTTAGGCCTGGGACCCCACCAGGCTTATATTCCCTCATATTGGCTGTTTACGATTCCCAGACAGGAGAACGCCTGCCGGGATCGGGGAAGGACCACTTGGATTTGGGCAACATAAAGGTGCTAAGACCCTCCCAGCCTACCCCTATAGAAGCTTTGGGGATAACCCACAGACGGACAGCACGCTTCGGCCCGTTTGAACTCTTGGGGTACGACCTGTTCAAGCTGGGGTTTGAGCACATCCCCGATGCTCCAATTAGCCCTGGGGACATAATCCGGGTCAACCTCTATTGGCAAGCCTCTTTGAAGCCTAAGGAGGATTGGAATTTAGAGCTAAGCTTAGTAGGAGGAAGTAAACTTGCTTCTGTGGAGGGCCCATTGGCAGGGATTGATTACCCAACTTCCCAATGGGAGGAAAAGGAAGTGGTGCGAGGCCAGTTCGTCCTCCAAATCCCTCCGAACGCTCCCCCAGGGCAATACCGGCTTTTCCTAAAGGTGAAAGATTTGCCGCCTTTGGAATTGACCACTGTTCGCGTCAAGGGTTGAGGGGGATGATTAGCTCTTGCCCTGGCTTAATGGCAGCAGGATCCGAAAGGCCATTGGCTTTTAAGATTTCATCTTCGGAGACACCGTAAATGGAAGCGATGAGGTTCAAATCTTCCCCTTCCTTTACCTTGTGGATAGTGGAAAGGGCTGGAGTTGGGGTGACGATTTGCAATGGCGCGCCAGGAGTGAAGGTCGGTTTGGGGGTTCTTGTAGGGGTTGGAGTAGGCTGGCCCTGGTAAGTGGCTACGTTGTATAAAAGGGCTAAAATCAGGTAATCCAAGAGCAAAAGCACTATAAAAATGCTCCAGCGAGAGGATTTCATCGCCATGACTCCTAAGGTATCAGTAATTGTAACGGTCAAGAACGAAGAAAAAACCATCGGGAAGCTTCTGGCTTCCCTCAAGGCTCAAACTCGCCCGCCCGATGAGATAATTATAGTGGATGGAGGCTCTACAGACCAAACGGTAGAGGTGATAAAGGCTTGGGCCAGCGAGCTCCCGCTTAAGTTGATTGTTAGGCCAGGGCTTAACATTTCCCAGGGACGTAATTTGGCCATAAAGGAGGCCTCTGGTGAAATCATCGCCTCTACCGATGCCGGGGTCAGGCTTTCTCCTAACTGGCTTGAGGCCCTGCTTAAGCCCTTTGAAGAGGGGGCAAAAGTAGTAAGCGGTTTTTTCCTCCCGGATGTGGAAGGGGCTTTTGAGATCGCCATGGGTGCTACGGTTCTACCCTCTTTGGAAGATGTAAACCCCCGCAAGTTCTTGCCCTCCAGTAGGTCGGTTGCTTTTTTGAAAGAGGCTTGGGAAAAGGTTGGCGGTTACCCGGAATGGCTTGATTATTGCGAGGATTTGATTTTTGATTTTAAGCTGCGCAAACTTTACGGCCCCTTCCCTTTCGCCCCCGAAGCTATAGCCTATTTCAAGCCCAGGACAAATTTGCGGGACTTTTTCATTCAATATTACCGCTATGCACGTGGAGATGGCAAGGCCGATCTATGGCGTTTACGGCATTTTATAAGGTACAGCACTTACCTCGTTTTGGTTCCAGCTTTGTTCCTGCTTGGGCTGAAGTTAAACCCTATGTGGTGGTTTGGCTTCGTTATTGGCGGAATTTTGTATTTGCGAAGCCCTTACCGCCGCCTTTTCCGGATGATGGCAGGGCTCTCTTTTCGTGAGAAGGTGCTTGCTTTTCTTTTGGTACCTGTAATTAGGGTTACAGGCGATTTGGCTAAGATGGTAGGTTATCCTGTTGGGGTGGTATGGCGTTTGAGGTATGGGGTACCGGAAGATTGGAGGAAAATGGGAAGCTCTTAATCCCCAGTAATTCTTTTTGAATTTTCCCCACCCCCGTTTGCTTGGGGTTTGCCGAGGTTTTGGGTCCCACTCGTTGGCGGGTTTAGAGGGGTTAGTAGCTGCCCCCTTGTTTTGAAACTTGGGGGGCACCCTATATCCCCGGTGAAACTTTCGCCATCTTCCACCCCAACTGGGGTCGGCGCAGGCCGACCCCTGGCCTAAGGCCAAAAAAGGCCGATTTCAATCGGCGTGAAAAAGGGGGGCACATCCCCCAAACCCCCTGCCAGAGGCTTCGCCCCCTGGACCCCCCTTCCCGCCCCCGTTTGCTAAGGGTTTGCCGAGGTTTTGGGTCCCACTCGTTGGCGGGTTTAGAGGG
>CAZPWR010000423.1:0-4866 GCA_964590555.1 uncultured Anaerolineae bacterium
GGCTGAGCCTCCTCCGTCCCCTCCACCCCCTCGCCAGGGGAGTTAAAGAGGTCGGCGTAGGCCGACCATCGGCCAAAGGCCAAAAAGGCCGATTTCAATCGGCATGAAAAGTTTTTCCCACCCCCGTTTGCTGAGGGTTCGCAAAGGTTTTAGGGCCCATTCGTGGGCAGGTTTAACCCTATTTTACCCCCATCGCCGGAGTTTACGGAAGGTCGGCGTAGGCCGACCATCGGCCAAAGGCCAAAAAAGGCCGATTTCAATCGGCATGAAAATAAGGGGGAGTCCGGCTGGAGCCGCAAGCCGATGAAGCTGCCCGTGCTTGAAAAACCGGAAAACACTGTGTGAAGCGCCCGTTTGGCTTTTTCCCCTTTATGGTTTATAATCTTCCCAAACCTTTAAGGGAGGCTTTTGATGTTTAAAGCAAAACTCTTCTTGCTGTGCATGGTGCTGCTGGCCTTGGTGGTAGCCTCTTGCAAAGCCGGCCCTGCACCAAAACCAACCCCTCAACCGTCGCCGCCAGCCGGAGAAACCCCTGTGTTTACCCCAATTGCTGCCCCCACAGCTACCCCAACCCCCGCACCTGTGGTTACCCCAACTGAAGAAACCCTCCAGTTGGAAAAGCTCTCCGCTGGCCTGGAAAAGCTCTCCAGTTACCGGATCAAGTGGGATGTCTCTTTTGATGGGAAGGATGCTTCAGGCAACCCAGTAAAGTGGGAAACCCACTGGGTTGAAGAATATACAGCGAACCCTCCCGCCCGCCGTGTGACCTTTGAATTTCCAGAGGGAACCTTGGACATGGTTCAAATAAAGGACAAAACTTACTTCGTGGCTGGGGGAGCCTGCATCAGCGGCACTGCTCCCGAGGCCAAGGTCTTGGAGCGCTTTTCGCCCGAATTCGGCGTCTCCGGTGGAACTTTCGTGGGCTACGATACCATAGCTGGCATAAAAGCAAAACATTACACCTTTGACGAAAAGGCCCTTTGGTGGGAAGGGGTTGTCAAAGTCAAAGGCGATATTTGGGTTGCGCCTGAAGGCTATGCGCTCAAAGAAGTAGTGGAGGCCTACGGAAGGGACGTCTTCATGGAGAAAGGGGAAGGTACAATGAAGTGGACTTGGGAAGTAATTGACCTGGACAAGCCCTTCACCATAGAAGTGCCTCCGGAGTGTGCCCTGGCCCTACCCGAAGACATTCCTATCCTGGCCGATGCCTCAGAGATGATGACCACTGAGGGCATGATTATCTACAAGAGCGCCACACCGTTCAAAGAAGCCGTGAATTTCTACAAGGAGAAAATGCCCGCCAATGGATGGAGCGCTGCCCCAGGCTCTGTGGAGATGGAGGGCATGGCCATGCTTAACTTCTCCAAAGGAGAGCGCTTCGTTTCCGTCTCCATTTCCCCTGAAGGTGAAGGGGTTATGGTTATGATAACTTTTGGGAAATAAGGAGGTGATGGCGAAGTGCGCACCTATTTCTACCTCATTCAGATAATCCTCTCCTTGACCTTGATTGTAGTCATACTACTTGGGAGCAAGGGAGGGGGCCTGAGCTCCATCTTCGGAGGAGGAGGGGGGATATACAAAACCCGCCGCGGAGCGGAGAAGGTCCTCTTCCAAGCGGCTATAGTCTTAGCAGCCCTCTTCTTGCTGACCTCTCTCCTTAGCGTTGTCCTGTTCAAATAGAGGGAGCGGGGGAGGCTTGGGCCGCTTCATACGCTGGCAACTCCTTGCCCTGACCTTAGCTTTAGCCCTTTTAGGGGCCATAATCTCCTACGGGGCTATACACTACACTACTGTGACCATTCCAGCCCCTGGGGGAAGGTATGTGGAAGGGGTTGCCGGCAACCCCCGCTTCCTCAACCCCCTCTTCAGCCAGTTCAACGAGCTGGACCAAGACATTTGCTCATTCCTCTTCAGTGGGCTGGTAGCTTTGGATGAGCAAGGCAAGCCAATCCCAGCCCTCGCCGAGCGGTGGGAAGTTTCCCCTGACGGCTTGGTCTACACCTTCTACCTACGTCAAGGCGTCCGGTGGCACGATGGGGTGCCCTTCACCGCTGAGGATGTCGTCTTCACCGCTAAAACCCTGGCCTCCCCCGATTTCCCTGGTTTGCCATCCCTTCAAGAAGTGTGGAAAAACGTAGAAGTTTCCAGCGATGACCCCTATACTGTCCGCTTTACCCTGAAAGAGCCTTTCGCCCCCTTCCTCGCCTACACTTCCATCGGGATAATCCCGGCCCACTTGTGGTCAAGGGTCCCTGTTTCCCTCATGGCTCAATCCCGCTTCAACTTGGAGCCTGTAGGCACAGGGCCATACAAGCTCAAGGAGCTGGATGCTACTCACGTTATCTTAGAGGTTAACCCCGATTTCTATGGTCCAAAGCCCTATTTAGCTGAGGTGGAATTCCGCTTTTATCCCGACTACGAGAGCGCCTTTGAAGCTTTCAAGCGCGGTGAAGTTATGGGAGTGGGGCGCATACCTTATCAGTATGCCCGTGAGGCCCCTTCTGTGGAGGATTTGGCCCTCTACTCCGGACTATGGGCAGGGTATGCTGCCGTGCTCCTGAACTTAGATAACCTCAATGTTCCTTTCTTCAGAGAGAAAGAAGTGCGGCAAGCCCTCAGTTACTCAGTGGACCGAAAAGCAATCATTGGGGAAGTACTTCAAGGGTATGGTTTGGAAGCCCACAGCCCTATCTGGCTCAGCTCCTGGGCTTATAACCCTAAAGTCAAACATTACCAATATGACCCGAAAGCCGCCTCGGAGCTTCTGGAGGAAGCTGGCTGGAAGGACAGCGACGGAGACGGAGTTCGCGATAAGGATGGGAAGAAGCTGAGCTTCATCCTCCTTGCTGGAGACTCCGCTGAAGATGCGCGGCTGGCTTTCCTTTTGGCCGAAGGGTGGAAGAAAGTGGGGGTTGAAGCCATACCCCAAGTTTTGGATTACCCGAGCCTTGTGCGCGATTTCCTTTATCCCCGCAACTTTGAGGCCGCTATAGTGCGCTGGGAGCTTGGGCCTGATCCCGACCCTTACCCGTTGTGGCATTCAAGCCAGAAGAAAGAGGGGCAGAATTTTGCGGGCTATTCTTCCCCCAAAGCCGATGCTTTGCTTGAGGAAGCCCGCCTCACACCTGAACTCGCCCTTCGCCAAGAGCTCTACTTCAAGTTTCAGGAACTTTTCGCCGAAGAAGTCCCTGCCATCCTCCTCTATTACCCCCTTTACCTCTTTGGGGTCAGCAAGGAGGTGAAAGGGGTGCAATCTGGCCCCATGTTCTCTTCCTCAGACAGGTTTCGGACCCAGGCCAGGTGGTACGTTAATACACGGAGGGTGCTGGTTTCTCTGGCTAAGGAAAAAGGCTTTTATCCTTAATGGGTAAGATGCGGAGGTTCTGGGACAGCCTTTTCCAAAAGGGAGTAAGCATAAACGTAGCATGGATAATCGGCTTGGTCTTTGCCGGGTGGGCAGCCGTGGCTTTCTACATCGTCATAACGGGAGCTTTAGAGGCGGTTGAATCAAGGGTTCATGTGACCGAAGCCTTGCGGGAAAGAGACCAGCAAATTGAGCTCAAGGAGGAATTGGAAGCTAAAGCCAGGGCTTTGGGGGTTGAACTGCCAAATCCACCACCTGAAGAAGTGCTTGCCCCTTCGCGGGAAGCATATCTGAAAGAATACTGGCGGATGCAGCGCCTCGTCCGGCCTGGGGAATTTATCGCCTCCTACCCTGCAAGCTTCCCTACTCTTTCCGAGCCTTCAGCCGCACAAGAGAACCCGTTTTCTTCCCCTTTGGAGGCCTGGAAAGCTCTCTTGGGGTTTGGCCGGCCTTGCGAGCGTTAGAGCTCCACGCGGGTTTTAGGAAAAGATTTTGGCAAAAAACCTTACAATCTGTTGGAGCCCAAGAGCCAGGCTTATGAAAATTACGAGGAAGAACATCCCGCCGAAGCATTTTATGATTTCTTTGGCGGAGGGGTGCGGTTCAATCAAGATGGGGGTAGGCACGGGCGTTGGAGTAGGAGTTGGGCCTGGTGTTAGCGTGGGGGTGGGATGCGGAGTAGCCGGCTTAGGGGTTGCTTCCCCAAGCAAGCCCTCACTAATGGCCATTAATCCCCTTAGCACTTTTATCGTTAGGTCAAAGAATATGCTCATTGCCTTAACCGAAAGCCGCAGGACCAACTGGACGTTATGGATGAACTCCCCCTTCGCCTGCTCATCTGAAAACAGCAGGAACAAAGCAACGGCTACAAGCGCGATAAGCAACATTATAGCGAAGAACTTCATTTATTTGCATTTGCCGAAAATTCCAAAGGCCTTAGACTTTAACCGTAAGGCTTCATAGGCTTAGGAGCTTTAGGCCTGTATCGGGGTCATAGCGGCGCAGAAGGAGCTCTTGGAAGGGGAAGAAGGTTATTTCAAGTGTGGGGTTAACGATTCCCTCAAAGAGGTGGCCGCCAATGGTATGCCCATCGGCGGAGGAAAGGACGGCATGGGTGTGGAGGATGAGGGATCCATCTTCTCCCACCGCCAGGTTCCCAAGCATGGAGACCACTTCCACCTGGCTTTCAACTGGTATCTTGATGTAATCACGAGCTTGGGGGTCAAAGTAGCCCAGCAAGGCGCGGCTCAAAGCCCCTATCGCGTAGAAACTTCCTGAACGCATTTGGTTAGCGATAGCCCACTCCCTTAAGGCCGAAAGGACCTCCTCCCCTTTTTCCAGCTTAATGATGAAGGCGAAGTCAGCCTTTAAGCTTTGCATTGCTAACTCCTCTTAGTAAATCACCCGCTTGCCTGTTATAAGTCCTACAAACTTTTCGGTTAAGCCCAGGAGGAAAGCCCAGATCAAGTCCACGCAGCAGGTGAATCCCAAGCCCCACGCCA
>CAZPWR010000424.1:0-2452 GCA_964590555.1 uncultured Anaerolineae bacterium
CATCGGAGGCAGGGCCTTGTATTTCGCGGCACATGTAGTGAGCCAGAGCCCTTATCTAACCCCGACTTAGCCTCTCCGATTCCCCTTGGCTCATCTCCTTGGGGTTGCAAACGACCCCACCCTTGGCACCGCCCAGGGGCAAATCCATCACAGCCGTTTTCCAGGTCATCCAAGCAGCTAAGGCCCTTACGGTATCAATCGTTTCCTCGGGGTGGAAACGAATCCCACCCTTTGTAGGGCCACGAGCATCGTTGTATTGGACCCGGAAGCCCTGAAATACCTTCACCCTTCCATCATCCATGCGCACTGGGATACGCACGTGGAACTCCCGCATAGGCCACCTGAGGAGCTCATGGGTGGCCTCGTCAAGCTTAAGTATTTTTGCCGCCTCGTCCAGTTGCTTTTGAGCTATCGCAAAAGGATTCAATTCGCTGCTCATATCCTCCCCTCCTAATTGAAATTAAAAACTCACCTCTGCCGAGGTGAGCTTTGCATTCGCACCTTTTAAAATTTTCAGCCTTATGTTTGCCATTTCCCCACGCCTCTCTGCTTGACTATTGTTACTTATACCACAAATGGCACATAAGGGCAAATTCGTCCGGTAGTGGGCTAAGAGCTGAGTTATCACCATTGATTTCGCCGATTGGGAATAGGCCTTTTGGGTACGTGTAGTGCCAGGCGTTGGCCCTGCCGAAGGTGAAGTTGCTTAAGGTTTAACGGTGGCGAAGGCCGACTTTCAGCCGAAGGCCCAAGGAGGCTGATTTCAACAGGCGTGAAAGGGTTTTGCCCACCCTCGTAGGGGGGTACGGGGGGTTGAGGCCCCCTCGCAGGAGTGTTGGGGTACATCCCCCAAACCCCATTGCAGGGGATTAGGTATGAGGGTCGGCGAAGGCCAACCCTTGGCCGAAGGCCAGATAAGGCCAATTTTAATCGGCGTGAAAAAAGCCCTGGCAGCAGTAATTTGGATATTGACCGCTCCGGTCTTTTGTGGTAAACTTGTCGTGGAAAATTTCTCAAAGTAGGGGTGGACCCATGGCCGAAGAGTTTGAGCCCAAAATTATCGCTTTCCTCTGCAATTGGTGTTCCTACGCTGGAGCCGATAATGCCGGAATAGCGCGCTTGGAATCGCCCCCCAACATCCTGCCCATAAGGGTAATGTGCTCAGGTCGTGTCTCCCCAGAGATGATACTCAGAGCCTTCAGAGCCGGTGCCGATGGAGTATTGGTCCTTGGATGCCACATCGGCGATTGCCATTACATAAATGGGAACCACCGGACGGCAAAACGTATCCCACTTTTGCGCAAGCTCTTGGCTTACTTCGGCATAAATCCTGAACGCTTGCGCTTGGATTGGGTTTCATCGGCCGAGAGCACAAAGTTCGCTAAGGTGACGAAGGAGTTCGTGGAGACTATCCGGGCTCTCGGCCCAATTGAGAGGGAAATCAGGGGATAATCAGGAGGAAAAACATGGCCGAGAATGCGGAAATCATGGAAGCCTTGAGAGAGCACTTAGCGCAAAAGCTCAAGGAATTGGACGGGGTAATTGGGCTGCGGCGGACAGTAGAAGGTACCGCCCCTTACCTTTTCCGCCAAGGAGATGATTTATCCCAATTGGCTCTGGAGCCCCGTTACCCACTTGGCCCTATTCTCTCCTTGCTCCAGAAACGCTACCCACAAGCCCGTTTTGGGGTGGTGGCCAGGGGGTGCGATCTGCGCGCTTTGGTGGAAATGGCAAAGCGAAATCAGGTAGACCCACAGAGGCTTTACGTCTTCGGGGTTGCCTGCACTGCCGAAGAAGCTGAAGAATGCCACTGCGGAGAGCCCTTCCCTAACCTTGAAAATTGGCCTAACGGCACAACTTTCGGCCAGCCGGCTTCGCCTGGTTCACCTCACCCTCTATTAGCCGAATACCACAACATTCCGCTGGAGGAAAGAAGGGCTTTCTGGCAGAAGCAATTTGCCAAGTGCATCAAGTGCTATGGCTGCCGCAACATCTGCCCGGAGTGTTTCTGCGAAGCCTGTGCTCTGGAAGACCCGCTTTGGGTTGAGCCTGGGGTGTTGGCCCCGCCTTTCCCCTCATTCCACCTAATCCGAGCCATGCACATGGCTACCCGCTGTGTCCTCTGCCGTCAGTGCGAACTAACTTGCCCCGCACACATTCCTCTGACTGTCCTCTACGAATTGATCCGGCAGGATGTGAAAGAGATGCTGGGATATGAGCCTGGGGCTGATTTGGAAGTAGCTCCGCCTCTTTCCCTCACCCTCGCAGATGCACCCATCAAGGAATAAGGAGGTAGAAGGATGGAATACAAGAACGTGCTAACCGTTTGCCCATACTGTGGCACTGGCTGCGGCCGCGAGGGTGAGGGAAAGGGGTGGAGCTGCCGCCAGATCGGCCCCGGGCTCGTACCCCAGCATCTCCTTGACATCCTGTCGGATTAATTCGTAGAGGA
>CAZPWR010000425.1:0-4662 GCA_964590555.1 uncultured Anaerolineae bacterium
AGGATTTGCTGGTATCCCCAGCCGTAATTTTCGGCCCACCTTTTTGCTCCCCACTGCGACATCCCCCGGCCATGGCCCTTTCTGGGTTGCCCGAAGCCTACCGGGTCGTATACCGGGCTTAAGTAGGGGTAATCGGGGTCCGGCTCATAAGTGCCAGGCTTGTAACGAGGGAGGGTCGGAGAACTGTTTTCAGCGCTATATT
Organism: uncultured Anaerolineae bacterium; assembly: GCA_964590555.1. Taxonomy (GTDB): domain Bacteria; phylum Chloroflexota; class Anaerolineae; order SpSt-600; family SpSt-600; genus SpSt-600. The sequence goes on from CAZPWR010000425.1 coordinate 203, forward strand.
CGGCTAAGATGGGCAATCCCTTCCATTCAATGTATTGGCCTGTGGTTTCATCAACAGCTTGGTTTGAGTTAAGGTGCGTATCTGGACCCATCACTTGGTAATCAACCCAATCGGAGACATCGTAGCTTAGGTCTCGGTTCTTCAGGACGAAATACCAGCCATAAGTCCTGGCGGCAACAGCCTGCGCTTTGAGCGCTTCTTGGTGCCAGAGGGCCGGCATTTCGTAAGGGACAACTTGCTTAACATAAGTTTCAAAGTCAAAGACGTCAACTTGCCAAGGCGGGACATCGGCACGGTAGTAGTTATTGGGGTTGTGGATTACCCGGATTGTGGCGGGGGGAGTCAAAGGGGGATAGAGTTCAGCCAGGACACCAGCCGAGGGTTGGGCCGAAGCAAGGGGCAGGGTTTGGCTTGAGGGTTCCCCAAGCTCTATCACTACAACCTGGCCGTTGCGGCGGAAAGCCAAGTAGCGCCCGTCGGGCGAGAAGAGAGGGGAACTGTCTTCCCCAGGCTGCTCTACCAAAGGCTTGAGGTTTTCACCGCTGGCATCAATTGTCCAGATATCGGCAGATTCAACTGTTCCGGCCCCAAGCGGATAACGCCCGAAGGCGATGAAACTTCCGTCGGGGTAAAAAGAGGGGCCGTCTAAAACCTCCCCTTCCAGCTCCAAAAGCACCCGAGCCTTGGGAGGATTTGTTTCCACAAGCCAAAGCTGGGATTTGAACGGTTCGGGGGAAGCGATTACCGCTGCCTTGAGGCCGTCTGGTGTCCAGGAAGCTCGGCCAAGGTAACGAGCGCGGAAAAGGAATGACTTTTCACCTGAGACTTTGTCCCAAAGGTAGACTTCGGCTTCTTCTTTAAGGATAGCATAGCGCCCGTTCGGGGAAAGCGCCTCCCTGGGAACTTCCAGCCAAGCAACTTCACCCTTGGCCATAACCTTCCCGGTTTTCAGGTCCATCTCCTGACGGAAGGCCTTCTTCGGGCTTGCGAAGCTGATGAAGGAAAGCTTCTGCCCATCAGGCGAGAAGGAAGGATAGAAAGCGTTTTCGGAGACTTTGAGGCATCTCCCTTCTCCGGGGTAAAAGGCATAAAGTTCCTGAAGGAGCTGAGTTTTCCCTTCCGCCCTTACCGCACGGCCAGGTCTCCCTACAAGCAAAAAAGAGCCATTTGGAGCCCACAGAAGCGGATAGCCTTCTACTGCTTGGATGCAAATTTTATATTGACTTGGAAGGGCAAGTGCGAGAAAGAGTAGAAATGCTGCGAACTTCCCCTTCATGATTTTTGGGGACAGACCCCAACGCTCAACCTTTGAACGTCGGGGCCTGCCTTTTGGCGTGGCAGCCGATAGGGTTACAGCTTTACAACGTTAACGGCTTGGGGGCCCTTGGGGGTCTCCTGGATGGAGAACTCCACTCGGTCGCCTTCCTCAAGGTTGCGGAAGCCTTCCCCCACAATGGCCGTATAGTGGACGAAGACGTCCCTATCTGAGCCGTCGGGCTTGATGAAGCCGTAGCCCTTGACACGGCTGAACCACTTGACGGTTCCGGTGGTTCTGGTACCCACTGCTAAACCTCCATTTCTCCGAATTTCTTCCGGTCAAGCCCCCTCAAGCCCCCGTTAAGGAAAAAACCGCCGGCCCTTTCCTTCCGGCGGCTCCCGCTGGAGAAACGAGAAGTCCCAACCGGCACTTCCATCATAACACAGGTTATTCCTTTTGTCAAATTCGGCCTGCGTAAGGGGTGCGTCCCAGAAAAACCTTTTCACGCTGATTAAAATCAGCCTCATTTGGCCTTAGCCGACGCCTGGCACTACATGCGCCCAAGTCAGACGAAATTAGGACACATCCTGCGTAAGTGCCCAAGGTCGGCCCGCAATCCTGGGTCACCCTTGCGTGGGGACGTTGCCTTGCTTATAATGTTTCTAAGCCCAAAGGTAGGAGCAAGAAGATGGTCAGCCTTGGAGAAATCTCCGCTTTTATTGTGGACATGGATGGCGTCCTCTACAGAGGGAACTCAGCCATCCCAGGGGCCGATAAGTTCATCGCCACCTTGGAAGAAACCGGCCGCGATTACCTCTTGCTCACCAATAACTCTTCCCTTACCCCCGCACAGTACGAGGCCAAATTGGCTAAGATGGGGATAAGGGTCAATCAGGATAAAATTTTTACTTCCGCCCAGGCTACTGCTTTCCACCTTCGCTCCATAGCTAAGGCAGGGGCCAAGGTCTTCCTGATAGGGATGGAAGGGATAAGAGAGGCGCTCTTGGCTGCGGGCTTTACCCTCTCCGAAGATAAGGACGTGGATTTTGTAGTGGTAGGGATTGACTTGAACTTGACCTACGAAAAGCTCAAGAAGGCGACTTTGGCCATAAGGGCAGGGGCTTCGTTCATAGGAACTAATCCTGACCGCACTTTGCCCACCGAGGAAGGGCTTTGCCCAGGAAATGGGGCAATTTTGGCCGCTTTAGAGGCTTCTACCGATGTCAAGCCTACTATCATCGGTAAGCCATCTCCTTTAATCTTTGAGCTGGCCCTCAAGCGCTTGGGAAGCACTCCGGAGAAAACAGCGGTAGTGGGAGATAGGCTGGAAACTGACATCTTGGGAGCTCACCAGGCCGGGTTAAAAAGCATCCTGGTCCTATCCGGAGTTACTGACAAAAGCTCCCTGGCTGCAGCTAACCCTAAGCCCGACTTTGTTTTCGCAAGCGTCAAAGAGCTGGCTGAAGCTCTGAAAGGGGGGTGAATTGCTCGTTCTTTCCTACTGCGCCATAGCTTGCTGGGTTGTGGCTGGAATAATTTGGTGGAAGAAGCAAACCATTGCCCTGGCCGTAGAATTGGTGGGATGTATCCTCTGGTTCGCCTTGATTGCCAATCTGGGGTTCAAAGCTGGCTACTGGCCCTTATCAACTCCGGAAGAGTTCCTCGTGGTTACCATCGGTTTTACAGCCCTTATCCACGCTTTGGCGGGAATGGGCGAGGAAGGTAAAGAGAGTGGCTGGTTGTTGCCTTTCGTCTCTGCAGTTTTGGCCTTTCTCAGCAAAGGGACTTTCGCCGCTGAGCCTTTACCCCTCCCACCTGCCTTCAGGATTTTCTGGTTCCAACTCCACACCCTTACTGCTTCCATAGCTTACGGCGCTTTCCTGGTAGCGGGGACTATGGCCTTGGCGATTATGTTAAGGCCAGCTGAAAGCTCACCAAAACTCTCTACGATTATGGACTTGGGCTACATCGCCCTCACTCTCTCAATGCTACTTGGTTCCATCTGGGGAGAACTGAGCTGGGGGAGTTATTGGGATTGGAGCCTGAAAGAAATCTGGACTCTCACTTTATGGCTCATGGGCACTCTTTACTTTCACATTCGGGCCTTGCCTCGCTGGAGAGGGCGCTGGACCTTATCCCTCCCTCTGCTCATGGCCGGCATTGCTTTCTTTTCCCTCTTGGGAACTGGGTGGCTTGCCCGGAGACTGACCCTGGAAGCTCTCTATATCTTCTGAAGGGCCATGAGGGGGCGGAAGCTACGGATAGAGTGGAGAGAAGACGAAAGCTTCTGGCGGAAATGCTATCAGGAAGAAAACAATCCTGAGGCAAAAAGACGCCTGCAGGCCCTCTGGCTCATCAGGCGAGGATACAAGCTTGCCAAGGTAGCCTGGCTTATCGGCGTCCATATCCGAACGGTTAGCCGTTGGCTCTCCTGGTACAGGAGAGGAGGGATTGAAGAACTCTTAGCCCACCGCCGTGGGAACCCAAGGGGAAGGAAACCTTTCCTAACCCAAGAGCAGCTTTTAAAGCTGGAGGAGGAAGCCAACCAGAGCCTATACTTTACTACGCGTAAGGCCATCGCTTGGGTCAGGGAAAACTACGGAATAAACTACTCCTACCAAGGCATGTATGGCTTGCTCAAGCGAAGAGGCCTTCTGGCGAAGGGCAAATCCAAGGCGGAGAAAGGGAGTGGAGTTGATTTTGGGAGGTGATAAGAAATGGTAAGCAGGCGTGATTTCTTGAGGTTGATAGCCGCTGCAGCCGGGGCTTTGGGATTTGCTTCTCTTCCCAGGAGATTGCGCAACGTAGTAGCTCAAACCGAACTTCCCCCCAACGCCAAAGAGGCACTCTACTACGTCCCGGGAGGAAAAGAGACCGTTGATTGCATCAGGTGCCATACTTCCCCGGAGCCCTCCCGCACACTTTACTGCCACATACCCCATAAGGGCAATTACGTAAAGTGCCAGCTCTGCCCCAAGGGATGCCTCATAAGCGAAGGCCGCCGAGGGGACTGCCGGGTCCGGGAAAACAGGGGAGGCAAGCTCTACACTATGGTTTACGGGAACCCGTGCGCCGTCCACAATGACCCGATAGAGAAGAAGCCTTTCTACCACTTCCTCCCCGGAACCATGGCCTTATCGTTGGCTACGGCCGGATGCAACCTCCACTGCCTCTACTGCCAGAACTGGAGCATTTCCCAAGT
>CAZPWR010000426.1:0-7847 GCA_964590555.1 uncultured Anaerolineae bacterium
CCGGCCTCAACGATTCCGAGGAAGAACTTCGCTTTATCGCTGATTTCATCGCTAAAGAGCTCGGCCCTGAAACTCCTTGGCATGTCAGCCGCTTCCACCCCCACTATAAGATGCTGGACCGACCTCCAACTCCCGTAGCTACACTGCATAAAGCGCGAGAAATAGGCCTTAAAGCTGGCCTCCGCTACGTCTACGAAGGGAATGTCCCCGGTAGCGAAGGGGAAAACACCTATTGTTACAACTGCGGCCGCCTCCTAATCCGCCGTTTTGGCTTCAGCATCCTGGAATATCGCATAACCGATGGCCGCTGTTACCAATGTGGAGCCCCAATTGACGGAGTGGGCCTTTGATGTACAAAGTAAACGTCTCTCGCCAAGGAGCACGCCTTACCAGACCTTTCACCATGATTGAACTTGCTTACATTGAAGACTTCGCCGTCTCAATATACCTCTGCCAAGGAACCTTAGCCTGGCACAAGCACTTGGACCAAGACGAGCTATTTTTGGTGCATTCGGGAACTATAAGCCTGGATACTGAGTTCGGTTCTTTCAACCTTGAAACTGGCGAGATGCTAACCGTCCCAAAGGGCGTGCTGCACCGTTCCTCCTCCAAAATACGCTCCGAAGTCCTCCTCTTCAGCCCTAAATTCCTCCCCGACCGAAAAAACGGCCATCGCTTTTCCTTCCCCCAAGAAATCAACCTCACAAAGGTAAACCTTTACCACAAGAGCCGAAGCCTATCCAATCCTTACCAGCGCTTGAATCTGGCCAAGGTGGAAGACTTCACCCTCAGCCTCCTCCTCTGCGAAGGGACGAGCTCCTGGTATGATAAGCCTGCTCGGCCCATACTCCTCCTGGTTGTAGAAGGGATTTTAAAAGTGGAAAGTGGGCCGGAAACCATCACCCTCGGTCAGTCTGATTTAACCATAATTCCACCTCTTCACGGATACAGGCTTCATTCCCCGGAGAGAACTCTGGTGCTTTCCTTCCAGAAGACGCCACCGCTAAGGCCTTAAAGGAGGCTCAAGCATGGAACGCCTTGTAGAATGCGTGCCCAATTTCAGCGAAGGCCGCCGGAAAGAAGTCATTGAAGCTATAGTAAAAGCTATAACCGAAGCTGGTAACGTTTGGCTCCTGGATGTAGAATCGGACGAAGACCACAATCGCTCAGTGGTCACTTTCGTGGGAGAACCGGAGCCGGTGGAAGAGGCCGCTTTCCGAGGAATAAAGAAGGCGGCCGAACTCATTGACATGGACCAGCACCGAGGCCAACACCCGCGCATCGGCGCAGCTGATGTGGTGCCTTTCGTGCCTCTCAAAGGCGTAACTATGGAAGAATGCGTAGAGATGGCGCGCAGGCTTGGCGAGAGAGTTGGCAGAGAGCTGGGAATCCCTGTTTACCTCTACGGCGAAGCAGCAACCCGCCCCGAACGCCAAGACTTGGCTTACATTCGCCGGGGCGAATACGAGGGCCTGAAAGAGAAAATTGCCACTGACCCCGATAGAGCCCCGGATTTTGGCCCGGCCGTTCTGGGTAAAGCCGGAGCCACGGCCATAGGGGCCAGACCACCTCTCATCGCCTTCAACGTTTACCTTAACACGGACGATGTGAGGATAGCAAAGGAGATAGCTAAAGCCGTTAGATACTCCAGCGGAGGACTACGTTACGTAAAAGCCATTGGCCTATTGGTCAAAGGGAAAGCTCAGGTTTCCATGAACTTGACCAATTACCGTCAGACGCCCATCCCGAGGGTTATGGAGCTCATACGCCGTGAAGCAGCACGCTACGGCATTTCCATCGCTTCCAGCGAAATCGTTGGCCTTGTCCCTGAAGAAGCCCTCCTTGATGCAGCCATCTATTACCTCCAGCTTGAAGGATTCTCAAAGGAGCAAATCTTGGAAAAGAAGCTGGAAAAACTCCGCCACGGAGGTTAACAATGCTCTACTTGGCCTTTGCCTTAGCCCTTCTGATAGCTTTCCTTATCGTTGCTGGATGGAGGGAATCGCAATACATAATCCAACGCCGCCAGCCCGACGAGCCCGATTCCCCAGCTCGCTATGGTCTGCCCTTTGAGGAAGTAGAGTTTAAATCCCGAGACGGAATAACCCTGAGAGGCTGGTTCATCCCAGCCCATCAAGCCAAAGGCACTGTCATCTTCTGCCATGGCCATGCTGGAAGCATGGACCCAGATTTAAAGTATGCCCCTTGGTTTCATTCCAGTGGCTTTAACGTCTTAATGTTTGACTTCAGAGGGCACGGCCGAAGCGAGGGGGATAAAATTTCCATGGGTTACTTTGAGCGCTTTGACCTCTTAGGTGCGGTTGATTACCTGAGGGGAAGGGGTATTGACAACATAGGGGTCCTGGGGTTTTCCATGGGTGGAGCCGTAGCTATAACCACAGCCGCCGTGGAACCTTCAATAAAAGCTGTGGCTTGCGATGGCGCCTTTGCCCATCTTTTAGAAGTTTTAGTCCGTGGGATAGGGGTTATAAACCCAGCTCTGCGTCCGATAGGGTTCATAGCTGGGCCTTTAGCCCTTCTCTTCGCCTCCCTGCGGCTTGGTGCTTGGCTTCCCTCAGCTGACCCGATAAGGTGGGTGGCCAAGATTTCGCCAAGGCCTATCCTCATCATCCACGGGGAAAAGGATGTCTTCATAAGCACTCAGGCAATCAAGGCCTTATACCAAGCCGCCGGGGAGCCAAAAGAACTATGGATTGTCCCCAACGCCGGCCACAGGAATGCGGATGAGCTTTACCCGCAGGAGTGGAAGGAAAGGATAATCGGCTTCTTTGAGAAATGGTTAGGAGGTTCAGGGTGAAGCGCTTAATCTTCGTTGGCCTCGTTTTCCTGCTTTTAGCCTCATGTAAGGTAACAGGAGAACAGAAGCCCGTTTTATCCTACTCAGGCCCTGCCAACATTACCCTCAAGAAAGGGGAAACACTTCCCCTAACCGAAATCACTTACATTGGCCCTGGCCCTCAAGGCGCAGAAGTCTTGATAAAGGGGCAGAAAGCCATTAAGCAAAGGGGCGATTCTTTGGACTGGGAGAGCGAGCCGTTGCCGGGGGTTGAACTTAAAATCAGGACCAGGATCATAAGCTTTGATTCCGCTGCGCTTCGTAGCGTTGGCGTTTTCACCATAAACATAAGCGAACCTTCACCAACTCCATCTCCCTCCCCCGAAAAAGCCGCCCTCAAATTCACAGCCCCTGTGGGATATACAGTTAAGAAAGGGGAAGGGATACCAGGGACAACCCTCAAATACGCAGGCAAAGACCCAGAGGGGGCAAAGTTTGAAGGGCTTGAGGGCTATCCCTACCGCAAGGTAGGCGATTCGCTGGTTTGGACCGGCAAGCTTAAAGAGGGGCTTTACTCTGAGCTCAATGTCCGAGTCATCCATTACGATGAAAACGCCGTCACCTTAGGCGGAACAGCAGAGATAATCTTTCCCTGAAGGGGAGGTAGGCACTATGGAAGCCGTTTTCTTTGATTTTGACGGGACCTTATTCCGTGGAAGCACGTGGAGGGGGATTGCCCTCCATCACCGCACTACCGGCGTTAACAGAACCATGCTCTGGCTTTACCTTTACTCCCACCTTGCCCTTTACCCACTCTACAAAGCTGGGCTACTAAAACGCCGTGCATATTACGAACTCTGGGCGAAAAACATGTCCTGGACCTTGAAAGGCCTAACTCTAACTCAAGCTGAGGAAGCATTCCACTGGATATGGGAAAATTATGTTAGCAGCAGGTTGCGCCCTGAAATCCTCTCCCTTTGGGAAGAGCATCGGGGCAAGGGCCACAAGCTGATAATAGTCTCTGGCTCCTTTGAGCCCTTCCTAAAAATTGTAGGCAGCAAGCTCGGGGCTGATGGAATTGTTGGAACAGAACTGGAAATTAAAAACGGGAAACTCACAGGCCGGATAAAAGGGCCGCTGTGCTTCAGCGAAGGCAAGGTTCAAAAGTTGAAGGCTTTCCTGGCTTCAAACCCAGGCATAGACCTTGCCCAAAGCTATGCTTATGCCGATAGCATATACGACCTTCCCGTATTGGAGCTGGTTGGCAACCCCGTAGCTGTTTACCCGGACCCAGAGCTAGCCTCCTATGCCGAAAAGAAAGGATGGCCTATCATCGGCTCTATGAAAGAGCCTTAGCCCTCCAAAGGAGCACTATTACTAAAGCCGTGGCCGTAATGGCTAAGAGGAAGACCATAGGCTTAACCCAGGGGTAAAGCTGCTGGAACTCCCTCTGGAAGGAGATTTTTCCTCCTGGTTTGACGAACCAAACTTGCCCATTACCCCCTATCCCAAGCTCCAACTCCAAAGAAGAATTCCCACTGAAGGCAGCCAGCTCCGCCTCTCCGCGCTTAATAAGCTCAAGCCCAAGCCTCTGGAGAGCCTCCGACTCAAAGACTTGGCCGTAAGCCAATTCGTTTTCCCTCTTCCTCCAGCTTGCTAACTCAACCTCCAGCAAGGCATGTGCTTCGGAAGTGTCAATCTCTCCCTCTACGAAATAGCGCTTCACCCAGAATTCCGTCCGCTCGCTCCACTCAATCTTGGAAGATTTCAAGGGAGCGAGGCAAAGAGCAAGCTCTGCCCTTACAGGAAGACGCATCGCTATCTCTTGCCTTTCAGGAGCGTGCTCTTTCCCCAGTGGAAAGCTCAGACTGATGAGCAAGCGCTCGTTTACAGGTGGAGGTAAAGAAGCAAGGTCGGGGTCAGAAGGATTGTAAAGGGGGCTAAGCATACAGGAGCACTCTATCTCCCCCACCCTGGGCTTTATCTTTACCAAAGCCTTTGTAGCCCGGCAGAGGGGAAGTTTTAGCCCAAGGACTTCCCAGAAATCCTGGCCCAAGGCTTCATTCACGATGGAAATAGCTTTCTGAGCCTCACCTTCTTCCAAAAGCTTAATCGCTAAGAGCGCGCTGAGGTCGCGCTTCAATCGGCTTACATCCGCTTTCCCCACCGGGGCAGGAAAGCCTTTATCGGCCAGAGCACTGGCCTTTTCAAGGTAAGCGATGGCTTCCCTGTACAGCCCTTCCTTTTGCAATTCCTGGCTCAGGGTTATGTAAATGCTTTGCAGAGTCCAAGCCAAATTCCCCTCCGGAGCCCCAGCCTCTATCGCTTTCTCCATCTCTTGACCAGCCAAGGCAAGGGTGGGTAGGTCCAAAGAGCCATTGGGCAAATAGGCTCTGTAATAGTAAAGGGCGGCAAGGTCCAAAGAAGCTTGGTATAAATTGGGGTCAAGGAGGCGGGCCTTCTCTAAGGAAGCTATGGCTTCGCGGTAGAAACGCTCAAATGCTATAGAATCCGGTGGCAAAGCCATAGCTAAGGTTCGGTAAATAGTCCCGACCTCGTAAAGGGAATGGGCGTCGGTTTTACCCCTTAGCTCCGTAAGCTTCTCTCGGAGGGGAGGAGCCATCAGGGAAAGCTTAACTTCTGGGGGAAAAGGTTCCTTAATCCAGCGCCAGATAAGCCTGAAGCCATCAAATTCAAAACCTTCTGGCTCTGCCTCAACCACTTCCTCTTGCTTAAGGAAGAAGGGGAAATGAACCGTAACCCTTATGCTGTCAACGCCTTTGCCGGCGAAATCTTTCGGCAATGGATAGGATAAGTCCATCACAGGGTATCCGCTTAAGGGCAGGGTCCCTTCCAAAGTCAGAACCACTTTTGAGCCTGGCTCCAAGGTTATTTCCACGGGGCTTAACAGACTAAGGTCTTTCCCCCCATACTTCAAGGCAAAATTTCCGGCCAATTCCCCACCCTTCACCTGAACCGAAAACGTCCTGGCATCAAGCTTGCTGGTGTTCTCAAACCGGTAAGAAGCGGATAAATCAAAGGCCGAAAAGTCCGGCTTTAGCTTTATGTCAACGGCCAAGGCGTTTAGCTTTATCTCCTTGGGCATGCTGAGAGGAGCGAGCACGGGGATAGACGGCGCCTGGGCGGAAGCGCCCGCAACTTTTAAGGATAGGGCCGTTATGATGATGAGTGCTATTGGCCAGCGCCCTTTCCTCAGCATCCTTCCTCCCTGAGGAAAGCCTGGATAAGTTTAAGGGCCTGGGCGCAAGCTTCTCCTTTTGCTTCCAGCCATCGGATACGTTGGTCGCTCAGCTTAAACCAGTTGTACTGATGCCGGATGAAATTTCTCGTGCGCTTTTTCATGCGCGCCACCGCTTCCTCCAAGGTCAACTCCCCCTGCAAATACAGCCCTATTTCCTTATACCCAACCCCCGACATTGATGGAAGATCCAAGGAATAGCCCATTTTAATGAGCCTTTCCACCTCAGCTACGAGGCCTTTCTCCAACATGGCCTCAATGCGCCTATCAACCCGCTTGTAAAGCTCAGGGCGAGGCAAAGTTAAGCCCAAGATGAGGGTTCGGAATGGGGGTGGATTTCGGCGGCGAAGCTGGGAGAATGGTTTTCCCGTGGTCAAACACACCTCCAGCGCCCTCACTACCCTCCGGATGTTCCTCGGATCCACAAAGGATGCAGCTTCGGGGTCAAGTTCCAAAAGACGCCGGAAAAGGGCTTCGGCTCCCTTCTCTTGCGCTTCCTTAAAGAGTTTTTCCCTAAGTTCCGGGGAGGGCGGCACCTTAGGCACTTCCCACCCTTCCAAGAAAGCCCATACATACTGGCCTGTCCCCCCTACTAAAAGGGGTATTTTCCCGCGGGAGAGGATTTCTTCCCATGCTTTCTTTGCCATTTCCAGGAACATAGCCAGGGTAAAGGTTTGGTCAGGGTAAACCACATCAATGATGTGATGGGGGACCTTTAGGCATTCTTCCGGGGAAGGTTTGGCCGTCCCGATATCCATGTATTTGTAAACCTGGCGCGAATCGGCCGAGATGACTTCGGCTGGAAGTTTTTCACCCAAGCAGAGGGCAAGCTCTGTCTTGCCAACCCCTGTTGGTCCGACTATGGCTATAAGGGGGGGTTTACTCTTCTTCAACGGCATTTTTTATGAGGTTTATGCGCCTTACGCTCCCTTTGGGGGACAATTCAATGGCCAAAAGGTCAATTCTCCAGAACCCATCCCAGCCTTTCTCGGCCACGTAGGACTGGGCTGCCAGGAGGAGCCGGGCTTTTTTCCGAGGGGTGATGGATTCTTCCGGGGTTCCAAAGCGAGGGGAACGGCGAAGGCGCACTTCTACGAATACCAGAGAATCTCCGTTTCTGGCTACCAGGTCTATTTCTCCGCCCTGGCACCGGTAATTGCGTTCTAAGATTATGTAACCCTGTTTTTGCAAGTATCGGGCGGCCAGGTCCTCCCCCAACCGCCCGACTTCGCGGGTGCAGCTTTTTCCTTTCACAGATTAAAACCCTTACCTGAACAATTCTTGCAGAAGTGCTCCACCACCTCCCAGGAGGCCCACAATAACTAAAACAAGGAGGGAAAGTAGGAAGAGTGCGATGCTGAAGAGCAAGCTTGCTATGTAGAAACCGCACCCAAACCTCAAACCGTCCATGATGTCCAGCTGGTGCCTGTGCTCTTGAGACATTTGAACTCCTCCTTTTTGTTTTTGGCCCTCCCCGAAGCAAGGAAAAAAGCAGGGGTTAGGTCAATCCCCCTGCTAATTTTTCCGCCGCAGTATAGGGGTCAATCTCTCTCTTCACTACTCGGCCCAGGATTTCTTCAATAGCTTGGCGGTCAACTTTTGAGAGAACGCGCTTTAGTAGTTCTGTGCGGAGGATTTCTTCTACCTCTCGGCTTGCTCTCAGCTTTTCCCTCTCTTCCCAAGCCCCACTTTCCTTGAGGAAGGCCAGATGCTTCTCAATGGCTTCTGCAAGGGCTTTTATCCCTTCCCCTCGGGTAGCGATAGTTTTACAGATAGGGGGGCGCCAGCGGG
>CAZPWR010000427.1:0-5537 GCA_964590555.1 uncultured Anaerolineae bacterium
ACATGGCGAAAATGCGCATGGAAGTATTGGGCCGGTCGTAGGGCAATGATTGGATTATGCTGAAGCGAGGGCCACAATTTGTGCAATTAGTGAAAGGATAGCGGTAACGGCGGTCGGCAGGGTTGAAAACTTCGGCCAGGCAATCGGGGCAAGTGGCGATATCGGGTAGGACCAAGACGGTCTTCTCGCCCTCCTCCAAGCTGTGGCGGATTTCAAAGCTGGTATAGCCTACAGGCTCAAGCCAAGTGAATTTAAGGGCATTTATTATAGCTCTTGGGGGCTTCTCGGCCGGCAATCTCCTCAGGAATTCCTCAAGGGAAGCTTTTTCCCCTTCTACCTCAATGCGAACTCCTCTGGTATCGTTTACAACCCAGCCAGAGAGGCCAAGGCTGGTGGCAAGCCTGTAGACAAAAGGGCGGAATCCTACCCCCTGCACAGCACCTTTGATTTCTATGAGAAGGCGTTTCTTACCCTCAGCAGGAGCCACTTCACCCACTCCTCAAGCCCTTCCCCTGTTTTGCAGGAGACGGGGAAGAGCGGAACTGCAGGGTTTACCATGGATATTCCTCGCCGGAAATATTCCAGGTCAAAGTCCACCAGGGGCAAGAGGTCAACCTTGTTCAGGATTACGGCATCGGCGGCGGCGAAAATATCTGGGTATTTGTAGGGCTTATCGTGGCCCTCGGGGATGCTGGCGATTAGGACATTGAGGTGAGTTCCGAGGGAGAAATAGGCGGGGCAGACGAGGTTCCCCACGTTTTCCACAAAGAGCAGGTTTATTTCCCCTAAGGGCAAACGGTTCAATGCCGATTGAACCATGGGGGCATCCAGGTGGCACCCCCCACCGGTGTTTATCTGGATTACGGGTATACCTCGGGAGGCTATGGCCTGGGCATCCAAGTTGGAAGCAACATCCCCTTCAATGACCCCGACCTTCAAGCTTTTAGGGAGGCGTTCGGCAGTGGCCAAGATGAAGCTTGTTTTCCCAGCCCCTGGGGAAGCCATGAGGTTTATGGAGAAGATTCTGTTTGAATCAAAGATGGCCCTGTTCTCCAAAGCCACCTGGTCATTGGCCCCCAGGATTTCCTTCATCAGCGGGACTTTCATGAGCCACTCCTTAGCACTTTGCTTAAATTATACCACATCGGTCATCATCAGGGCTGTTTCAAACGTCCTGAAGGCCTCGGGGCGAAGCCTTCGGCCCAAGGGCTTTTTATCTGCTTCCTCATTAAGAGCAATTATAACAATACCAAATGGAAATGTAAAGCCAAATTAGCCCCTTTGGGCCTTCGGCCAGCAGACCTCCAACCAGCGGGCCCCCCACAATTCTGGGACACACCCTTGCCCACCCTACGATTTTGAACCTTCGGCCCCTTGGCGTATAATAACCTTGTAAGGAGGTTTCGCACGAGGATGCGGCTTTGTTGTGCGCTCCCCCGAGCGAGGGGGCCTGAGATATCAAAGAGGTAGAAAGCCATCCTGAGTCTTTCCAAGACAAGCTCATTCAGAGCCGCGGGTACAGGGCTGAAGGCTCCAAGATAACGGCCCAAATCCCGCAAAATTGGCCGGAAGCGGAGTAGTGCCATGAACTCAAGAGAGAGGGTTCGCACCGCCTTAGCTCACAAGGAGCCCGACCGAGTCCCCATAGACCTCGGTGGTTCCTTGGTCACTGGGATAAACGCCGTGGCTTACCATCACCTCAGGAAATTCCTGGGGATTGACGCCCAGCCAGTGAAAGTGGCCAACATAATCTTGCAATTGGCCGAGGTTGAAGAGCCGATAAGGAAGCGCTTTGGGGTTGACGTTATAGAACTGCCACCACTTGAGCCGATACCGGGGGTGAAGAACACCCGGTGGAAGCCCTGGACGTTGCCGGATGGCTCTCCGGCGTTGATTTCGGCAGACTTTGAGCCTGAGCGCACTCCGAGCGGCGACTTACTCATAAGGACTTCGGATGGACGCATAGCCCACTGGATGCCGGCTGGGACCTACCACTTCTTGCCCAAGGAGCCACCGATAAAAGAACCAACGCTTGAGGAGTTGGAGCGCTTTGAGCCTGCCCGCCTTTCGGATGAGGAGCTTGAGTTCCTGCACCAAACTGCCCGCCGCCTCTACAACGAGACCGATTACGCTATCTTCGGATGGTTCGGAGGAAGCCTTGTGGAAGGGGGGCAATTCGCCAGAGGTTGGGCCGAGTTCCTGATGGACCTCAAGCTTAACCCCGATTTCGCTTCCAAGCTTATCGCTAAGCTGGCCGAAGCGGCTCTGGCTGACCTCAAGCGCTACATAGAGGCGGTAGGGGAATACGTGGATGTGATCGGCTTCGGCGATGATTTAGGAATTCAGACTGGCCTCCAGTTCAGCCCTGAGATTTACCGGAAGTTCTTCTTTGAGCACCACCGCAAGCTTTACGGTTTAGTTCACGCCCATACCAAGGCCTATGTTTTCCTTCACTCCTGCGGCTCCGTTTACGACTTAATCCCTGACCTTATAGAGGCTGGGGTTGATATCCTAAATCCAGTGCAGACGGCGGCGGCCAAGATGGAGCCCGAAAGGCTCAAGAAGGAGTTTGGGGATAAGCTTAGCTTCTGGGGAGGGGGTTCTTGCCCCCAGACCGTTCTTCCGTGGGCCACGCCTGAGGAAGTGGAAGAGGATGTGCGTAAGAGGCTCAGGATTTTTGCCCCTGGTGGTGGCTACGTGTTCGCCCCCATCCACAACATCCAGCCCGATGTCCCCCCTCGCAACATAGTGGCGATGTACGATGCGGCCCTGAAATGGGGCCGTTACCCCGTTGTTTAAATTTACTTCTCTAAGAGCTATTGGAAAAAGGTGAGGCGTGGGCATTTTATACTGCTTTTTCTTTGTGCCTTGAGGATTAGGACAAGATAGCGAAAACTTTAGTGACTTCACCGTGGGCAGCAGCGAGGGGAGGGAAAGTCTGTAGCAGTGTTGCTTTGAATCTATTTCCGGTCAGCGCTGAGGCGGGCTTATCGGCCCGCCTCAACTTTTTCTGCTAACGGTAATTGCGCAGAACCAAGGGGAGATAAAGTTGCCTGTTCAGCACGCGCAGGATAAATAATCCTCCCTCGCGATCAGCTACGTAGACATAGTTTCCGGAAACCGCCACGCCAGAAGCATCATTAGGCGTATCATAGAAGCCAATTTCCCTGGGATGCACCGGATCAGCTGTGTTAATAACACGCAAGCCGGCCCCCTTATCGGCGACATATGCATGGTCTCCGGAAACCGCCACATTCTGAGCACAATCTGGCGTCCTATAGAAGCTAACCTCTCTGGGATTATTCGGGTCCGAAACATCAACGATGCGCAGGCCACCGCAATCAGCAATGAATGCATGGTTTCCAAACACAGCCACGCCCGAAGCGTTTCCTGGCGTATCATAGAAGCCGACCTCATAAGGGCGCGCTGGGTCGGTTATGTTAATGATGCGCAGACCACTATCCCAATCGGCGACGTAAGCGTAAGCTTCGGAAACTGCCACGGCACAAGAATGCCCTGGCGTGTCGTAGAAGCCAACCTCATTTAGAGAGGTTGGGTTGGAGATATTGATGATGCGCAAGCCGCTATCTCCGTAGGCTACATAGGCATAATGCCCGGAGACCTTCACACTCCACGCCCATCCTGTCGTATTGTAGGAGCCAACTTCACTAGGGCTGGTCAAGTTAGAAAGGTCAATTATACGTAAGCCTTCATCCCAATCAGCGACGTAGGCGTAGTTCCCGGAAACCATTACATCCTTAGCCTTTCCTGGTGTGTCATAAGAGCCTACTTCGCGGGGGTGGACCGGGTCAGAGACGTTCACGATGCGCAGGCCGCGATCTAAAGCAGCAACGTAGGCGTATTCTCCAGAAATTGCCACATTCTCAGCGTACAATGGCGTATCGTAGTAGCCAACCTCAGAGGGATTGGCCGAATCAAACAGATTAATGACGCGCAGGCCCATGTGATAATCAGCAACATAAGCATAATTCCCAAAAACTGCTACATCCCAAGCATACCCTGGCGTATCATAAAAACCTATCTCACTGGGATGACCTGGGTCGGAAATGTCAATGATGCGTAGACCACTGCTTCCGTAAGCAAGGTAGGCAGTGTTCCCAGAAATTGACACTCTATGGACACTTCCTTGGGTGCGGTAGGACCCGACCTCGCTTGGATTGGCTGGGTCGGAGACGTTAATAATAAGCAAACTACCTCCATCGGCAACGTAAGCGTAATTACCAGAGATTGCTACGTCTTCAGCATTCCCCAGCGTATCGTAGTAGCCAATCTCTTTGGGTTGAGTTGGGTCAGAGATGTCAATAATGCGCAAGCCTTGCCAAGAATCGGCAACGTAGGCATAGGCTCCGGAAACCGCTACATTAAAGGCATATCCTGGCGTGTCACAGGACCCAACCTCAACAGGGTGTGCTGGATCGGAAACGTCAACAATGCGCAGGCCACTGTCCCAATCGGCTACATACGCGTACTTTCCGGAGACTGTTACGCCATAGGCATATCTTGGCGTATCATAGAAGCCAATCTCAACGGGATTTGCCGGGTCAGTTACATTGATGATGCGTAGGCCGCCTTCTTTATTGGCAACGTAGACATAGTTGCCGGAAAACGCTAAATCCTGCACAATTCCAGGCAGGACACTGGTCTGCCCCACGACAGTTGGAAGAGATGGCTCAGTGACGTTCAAGATGACCAATCGCGGTCCCACACCGATGTATGCGTAATTACCCTGCGCGGCCACGGCATAGGTAACGCCGCCAATTTGGCCTACCAAGGCTACATTTTGTGCTTGTTGGGCAATCTGTGCCCATTGGCTTTCGTTCAAGGCAATCCGTGGCCATTCCGTTAGATCGCGGAGCAATTGAAGGGGGGCAACTGTAGAAGCCATGTTCCAAAAGGTTAACGTTACGGATGCCGTTGTTGGCCTGCTCAGCATTCCCACATATGCAAAAGGAGTAAAGGGGGTCAAGGCCAGGACGGCGAGAAAGGTAACGATAACAAAGGCTCTGGCTTTCATAACTCACCCCCAGTTTTTGCCTATTTAGGGATTCACCTTTTATGGCTGTAAAAGGCTTTTTGCATTACTATAGGTCTGATTGTGACCAATTACGTCATGGTTTACGAGGCTTAGGGGGCTGCTTTCCATCCCACTATGGTGCGATTGCGACGGAGTTCACCGGTGGTAGTGAACCGGGGTTCACCAGGTTTCAATCCCACTATGGTGCGATTGCGACGTGCGTTGCGAGACTGCCCCGTATATTGCGCGCACCGGCGGTTTCAATCCCACTATGGTGCGATTGCGACTTTGCCCATGATATAGCCTCCTTTTTTGGTGTTTTTCCTGTTTCAATCCCACTATGGTGGGATTGCGACCATGCAGTCCCCACAGGGGCACGAGGAGCTACTAGTTTCAATCCCACTAGGGTGCGATTGCGACTTAGATTGTGACCCGCGTCACGGGGGCGAAGAAACGCGTTTCAATCCCACTATGGTGCGATTGCGACGATGTCCTCGGCGCT
>CAZPWR010000428.1:0-5738 GCA_964590555.1 uncultured Anaerolineae bacterium
GCACCGCGCCCCCTCCCGCGCCGACCAGGCCCCCAGCACCTTCCCCGATGCCGTGGGCCCAGATTGCTGGCAGAGTAGTGGATGGGAGCGGCAATCCTATTGCGGGTGTGCTCATTTCAAGCAACAGGGGCTACAGCATTGTTACAGGCCCGGATGGTCGCTATACACTTAGAGGGCTACCAGCGGGTATATATACTATCACACCTAGCAAGAGCGGCTACACTTTCTCACCAACCTCGCGTACGGTTAGTGTGCCACCAGATGCCACAGGGGTGGATTTTGTAGGACAAGCAAACTCACCGGTAATCACTAAGGTGCAATCGTGCTTCCGCGGCTCTTTCTACCCTCAAGGGCTTTCAATACTTAACCGGTATAAGGCTTTTGTGAATTGGCAACAGAGCACTCCAGGAGCAGTGGATTTCTCCTTGAACCGAACCTCTCGCCAGGGTACTATGACCTCCTATGGAGCCTACACTGATTATAACATGGGCCAGGACCTGCAATATGGGGTTCTTTGGGCACGCAACACCCTAGAAGTCACTGCTCGCAATAGCGAAGGGAGAACATCCGAGCCCTATAGGATATCTATTATTGGCTTCAACCCTCCAAGATGGCTCGGTGAACGTCCGCCGGTGAGCCTTAGCCCCCACTGTCAAGATGGATGGGATGCTGTCCTACGATTCAAGTGGAATTTGGCTTTCCCAGCTCCCCCATTTGGCGGGAAGGTCACCCCTCCTTCTTGGTTCCCCTACCTAGGAGGCAAGACCTTTGGTATTAAAGACACCCAAGCCGTTCTAGGTTTGGAAGCTGCCAGCGACGGCACCGGCCTAGCCTCCCTTTCCGGCCAAACAGGGTTCGAATTGGCTGGTCAAGAAGTCTCTGGAAAAGTTTTCGGACAAGGAGACGTAACTATTCAAGGAGGAGAAGGACTCCAATTGACTAAGGCCTCTATGGGCTTAGAAATAAATGGGTCAGTGAAAAGAACCATAGGAGTAGTGAATCTTATACCAGCGCTGAGCGCAGCGGAAAATTGGCCCATTGTTGGCCCAGTTATACGCTGGTTCAACGAACGGGCAAAGATAGAAGGAGACCTAAGCCCCGCTGTGGACCTGACGGCTCGTTTCCATTCCACTCAAGAAGGTTGGAAATGGGATAGCTTAACTGGTATGGCTAAAGTTCGGGCAACTTTGGCTTTGATCCTGGAGGTGCTCAGTAACGAGTTGACCGCAAAAGTATATGGCGGGGGTGAGCCAAGGGTTGAGTTCCAGGTCCCACCGCAACCCTCTTACCTTAAGAAGGTCGCCCTTCAAATCCTGGCTGGGGTGGAACTCACAGTTTGGCGCTTCCAGCACACGTTTGAAGCTGTTCATGAATGGTACTATTCCCCCGGAGGTGCATCTTCACAGATGGCTTTAGGAGAAGGCGGAACTCGGATTATCAAAATTAACGATTGGCATCCCATTCCTAGGAACTATGCGACCCAATCTGAAAAGTACGCCGTTTTCCGAGCCAATGAAAAGCCTATCCGCTTAGCTGGAAGGCCAGAAGCTCTGGCGCGCCTCGGCATTCAGGCCACAGAAGAAAACCTCATCGCGTCCAATGTCTTCCCTGAATCCCATCCGGTCATTGCCGCCGACGGAAACGTGCTTCTTCTCTGGGTGCACGACGATATCTCCAAACCCTTAATGCAGGGAGAGGAAATCCTATATTCGGTCTACAATGGCTCTACTTGGAGTTCTCCTGCTGGCATTACCAACGATAACCTTCAGGATTTCGCCCCCCAGGTGGCCTTTGATGGGATGGGGAAAGCAGTGGCTGTTTGGGAACGCAATAAGTTGGTGCAAACAACTTCATCTCAACTAGATGACAAATATGCGAATGCTTTTGAGATTGCCTATGCAGTCTGGAACGGCACCACTTGGAGCGCCCCAGCCTTCCTTACCAACAACAATGCTCTGGACCATAGCCCGCTGCTCATCCGTGGCAATGATGGGAAACTATTCCTGATCTGGCGCCAGAACCCTGCTGGAAAATTTATTGGCACTCCAGAGGCTCCAGAGACACTTTATTGGGCGGTATGGGACGGCGCCGCTTGGAGTCCCCCCCAGGTTCTGATAAGCAATGCAATCCATGTTCTGGACATTACTGCTGCTCGACACGACGGTACAGAGATGGGCGTGGTTTATACACTGGATACCGATGGCAACCTCTCCACGTCCGAAGATCAGGAATTATACATGATGCTATGGAACGGTTACTCTTGGACAACGCCTACTCGCCTGACTAGCGATGGAGAACCTGATAATCACCCTACTCTTATATATGATGCTTCCGGCCATCCTCGCCTCCTCTGGCTGAAAGGGCAAACTCTTTATGCTCTCTTGAATGGCCTGAATAGCACCCCCGTTCCCATTGCCGCGGAGGAATCAGCAGCTGTACTGGACTACGTGGCAGCCTGGGACAGGATTGGGAACATAGTGCTTTTCTGGCAGGGTCACTCGGAAGAGGGGGTAGACGTCTTTTACTCCGTTTATGATCAAGCTCACAACGTTTTCAGCTTAGTGCAGCAATTAACTCATGACCTATCGGCAGAGAAGTTTATGGCTCCCGCCTTTGCTCCTACCGGCGAACTGCTGATGGCTTATGGAAAAGATTCATTGATTACTACAACCGTAACCCTTTCTCCCACATTGGTAGTCAGTAACGTTGTCCGCTTTAGGCAGAGCGACCTATATGTGCTGCGGCACACCTTGGGACCAGATTTGGCATTAACGGCTGACGACATACTCGTAGAGCCAAATAACCCAGTACCAGGCACAGTAGCCCAAGTTAAAGTAACAATTCATAATATCGGGAACCGGCCGGTGGAGAATCCTATGGTAGCAGTTTACCTAGGCGATCCAACCTCGGGTGGTGTGCTCATCGGGACAGCCACGGCGAACCTTTTACTGCGTGGGGGGATGACCGCCACGCTCCAAGTGAATTGGAATGTTCCATCCTCCGGTGGTCCCTTTACCCTTTATGCTATGGCTGACCCTCATGGTCTGGTATCTGAATGGAGCAAGGCCAATAATAAGGCTTTCCGATACGTCTCTGTTCCTGACTTAATTGTAAGAGACATAAGGGTAAGTTATGGTCCAGGACAAACCATTACCTTGACGGCGATGATCTCTAACGTAGGGGTGGTGAAAGCCTCGGGCGTTCGGGTGGGCTTCCGGCTGGGTGACCCCGTGGCGGGGTTACCTATCGGGGAGGTCACTTTGGACAATTTGGAAGCAGGTACTGAGGCTCCCGCTCAATTAATCTGGGATGCTTTCTTAGTTGCTACTGGCTGGCACATTATTTACGCCTTGGCTGATTCAAATAGAGCTATTGCTGAGGCTAATGAAGACAACAATATTGGTTGGGTATACGTGGGCCTTTTACCTGATCCAGCCCTAAGGTTGGAGGAAATCAGGTTAAGTAGTATCCCGGGTAAGACGGAGGTAACCATCCCAGTTTTTAATCTAGGGATACGCGGCGTCGCTAACCTCATGCTTGGACTTTATGACCAGGAGCCAATTTCCGGAACAGTGCCCATAGCTTTAACCCGGCTGAGCGTTCCAGCTCAGCAATCTCAAACGGTTACCATTACCCTGAACACATGGCTTCCTGGTTTCTACGTTGGTTTAAATGTAAACCACGAAATAGAGGAAATAGACATCAGTAACAATATTGTAATGGTGGGAACCGCACTCCGAGTTTACCTCCCCTTAGTCCTGCGCAACCGGTAGCGGGTAATAGCGGGAGGCTTTTGCGCCGACGCCCTTTTCAGGCCTATGGTTAGTAGGTGCCTCTCGGGGTAAGGGACTTTGCCCCGAGGGGCTAGCATGAAATGCCCAAAGAGGGCGGTTTTCAATAGGCCTAAAAGGTTGCTTCAGCGCATGAGAAGGACAAAGCGGTGGTGAGCCCAGAAGGCTTTTAGGAAGCGGGGCAAACTTTTCTCCAGAAAAGCATAACGCATGACCCTTTCCCGCAGGTTCGGCTCTTTGCCGGCGTAGTAATTCACAATGTTCCAATTCCATGATGCACCGGAAAATCTTTCCTTAAGCCTGCGGGATTTTATCCCCAATTTTTCCAGAAGTTTCGCTGCCGGCATCACAGTATCGGGCCAAGGGGGGGTATCCAGGAAGCCTTCTTCCACAGGCCTGAATCCTTCCCTGCCCACCACTTCTTTGATCCTCTTCATGCTGACCCACTTCTCGTCAACTTTTTTGAAGAACTCAGGCTCAAGGAAGTGTTTTCTCAGGATGTAGCCGGGCTGAAGGGGGTTGGGCATGGCCAGGAAAAGTAGCCGGCGTGAGACCCTGGCTAACTCCCGCAGGAGGCTTTCGGCATCTTCAAGGTGCCAGAGGCCAGCCCATTCCCAGGCTAAGTCAAAAGTCCTATCGGGGAAAGGCAGAACCTTCATGCCCGGACAGCACACCCAGTTAGCCTGAAGGTTAAGCTTGCTCCAAATTTCCCTGGCCTCCCGGATGCGGTCCTCGTCCTCGTCCACCACGGTAACAGAGCACCCGGCTCGGGCTAATTCCAGGCTATTTATCCCGGTTATGCCTGCCATCCCATAGGCGGGAGCTTCCAGGACGGTGCGGATTGGGTAGCGTTGGAGCAAGGATAAGAGGTAGTCATTAAGGACGAAGCGCTCGTAGACTAATCCGAGGCCTTCGTTCATTGCTTTTCCTCAGCCTTGCGAGCCCAACGCTCCCTTATGTCCTCGCTTAGATCAAGCTCCTGCATTTCGCCAGTTACGGTGAAAATCACCCTTTCACAAATGTTAGTTACCCTGTCAGCTGTCCTTTCCAAGTTGTGAGCGGCCCAGAGGAGGTAATTGGCTTGTTCAATGTTGGCGGGGTTAGCAATGACGTAAGTCATGAGCTCGCGGTAAACTTGGTCGTAGAGGGCGTCCATCTCGTCGTCTTCTTTGGGGATGGCCCTGGCTGTTTCTACGTCTTTGCGGATAAAGGCTTCCAGGGCCCGGTGAAGCATATCGGCTGCTTTCTGAGCCATGCGGGGTATGTCAATCAAGGGTTTTATGAGGGGCTTTTCGCCGATTAGGAGGTTGATTTTGGCGATGCCTTTAGCGTAATCGGCTATGCGCTCCAGTTCCGATATTATATCCAGGATGGATGCCAACAGGCGCAGGTCGCTCGCCAGGGGCTGCTGGGTGGCGATGAGCACTAAGGTGTCGGCTTCTATGGCAAAGCGCTTCTCGTTTATAGACCGGTCTTGGCTTATTACTCGGCGGGAAGCCTCAAAGTCTCGGGTTTTGAGGCTTTGGACTGCTTCCAGAATGCTTTTTTCTACCATCTCGCCCAGGCTTAGCACCTCATTTTGCAAGCGCTCTATTTCACTGTCCAGCAATTCTCTCGGCATTTTCCACCCTCCAGTTAAATTATCCAAAGCGGCCAGTTATGTAGTCTTCGGTGCGTTTGTCCTTGGGGTTAGTGAAAACCTCACGCGTAAGGCCGTATTCCACCAAGCGGCCAACCCTGTTCTCATCCCACATTATTACGGCAGTGTAATGGGATATTCTGGCTGCCTGCTGTATGTTGTGGGTCACTATCACGATGGTGTAGCTTCTGGAAAGCTCCCTCAGAAGCTCTTCTATCTTCCGGGTAGGGCTGGGGTGCAAAGCTGAGGCCGGTTCGTCCACAAGCAGTGCTTTCCAGCACACATCCCATGCCCCTGCTATGCCACCC
>CAZPWR010000429.1:0-1825 GCA_964590555.1 uncultured Anaerolineae bacterium
GCCGAGGTTGTGGCGAATTTGGCGGGGCAAAAGGTAGTGGTAGAGTTTTTTGAACAGGTCACGGCTTTCCTCGGGGTGGATGGACAGCGTTGTCGGGTCATATTCGTCCAAACGCTTGAGCAGTTCTCGGATAGCCTCTTCAATGGGCTTATCCCAAGCGTAAAGATACCAAGCGAAAAAGTCGCCCTCAAGCAGGTTCGTCAGCCCGTAAAGGCGGAAGATGCTGCCTTCCTCTAACTCCCTCAAGCGTCGGTGGAGTGTGTCACTATCGGCGCTTATCAGCTCGCCGAAGGATGGGGCACCTAATCTCACTGCCATGTGCCTTGAGAGGGCAAGCCAAGCGAGGAGTTTGACCAAGAGAGCGAAGTAGGTGTGGAGGGCGAAGAAGAAACGCTCCGCTTCCTCTGGCGTGTTGATGGTCAATCCTGCCTTGCGCACCCACTTTTTAAGTGGCTCAAGCTTGCGCCCGCCGAAGGCTTCGCTGTAGTCAATGGACTGGCTGAAGAAGATTCGCCATTGCTCAAAAAGGTTTCTGACCATTCGGTCTGGGCTTCTGACGAGTGCGTTGTTCAGCCCTTTCACCAGCGCCCGCAAAATGTTTTGCGTCCGAAGTTGCTCAATGGAAAAGTCACGGTTCAGGTTCTCAGCCGTCAGCGCAATTCCCGAAGCGGTGCTGGCAAGCCACCAAAGGAAACGCTCCAGCGCCCCTTGTGTGACAGGGGTGGGTTGTTCTACGACGAAATCGCCCATTCGGTAACGGACGAAAATGATGTAGCGACCATCAAAGACGACGCCTGCAACACGCTGGAGTTCATGCTTTTGCTTTCTCGCCAGACCGACAATGTAGTCCTTAACTTGCTGGACAGCTTTTTTGGTAGCGCTGTGGGAAAGGTTACCAGCTAAAGTGCCAGGTCGCTCATACTCAATGACCAAGCGATTGAAGACGGCATCGGCTCGCCCTGTGGCAAGGGTATATTCGGCATGTGCCAACGGATTCAAATTTGCCTTAGCACAAAATTCTTCAAGCAGTTTATAAATAGGCTCGCGGAACTCAGTTTCGTTGGGGTGTTGTGGGAGCAGCTCGCCAAGCCTGTGGTAAATCTTCCTTGCGTGCTCTTTAATGAGCTTCCCTAAATCAGGCAATTCCTCAGCCCCCTTTATTGCTCACCAAAGTTAACTATAGCGCTTGGCTTTTCAAATGTCAAGTAACGGAAAAGTATCTGATTGCCAAGCGATTTGCCGGTGTTAAATTTGCTTAATAGCCTTACAGCCGGTAGAATCTAAAAAGGCCGCGGCTTGAAGTGTCCGCAACCCAAGGCTTGCTCTATGGGCAAATCTTTGGAACTTTTAAACCCAAGTAGGCGTCTTTTAGTCAGAATTCCTCCAAAGGAGGCAAAGCTATGAGAAGATTGCTCCCTCTAATTTTGCTAACGGCCATTTTGGCAGCCGGGTGTAAGGCTGCCCCCGCTCGTGCCCCAGCTGTTAAAGACGCCGAAAGATTGGCCATGCCCACACCACTCCTTCCCCCAGCCCCTCCACCAGCCGGCGAAGAGGTTCCCTCCCTCACTGATAGGATGATAATCCGAAGAGCCGAGCTATCCCTGGTGGTCCAGGATACAAAAGAGGCCATCTCCAAAGTTGAGGCCATAGCGGTAGAAAAGGGCGGATACCTCCACCAATCAAGCGTCTGGAAGGAGGGCGAAAGCCTCAAGGCCCAGTTGACTATAATGGTGCCAGCGGCGAAGTTTGAGGAGACGTTGAACGCCCTGAGGAAGCTGGCCGTTGACATCTTGAAGGAATCAACCTCGGGCCAAGACGTGACCGA
>CAZPWR010000430.1:0-11199 GCA_964590555.1 uncultured Anaerolineae bacterium
ATTGCGGGCCTCCTGGGCTTAGGCTTCATCCTGGCGGTGCGTATCAAAAGCTTCCCTATATGGCCTGCTGTAATCATCCTATCAGCAGAGTTAATCCTGGCATCAAGGAATATGCCCCTTAACCATCCCACCGCTCCCCAAGCTTTCTCCACTTGGCGGACTGCGCCCCTCCACTTGGCTCTCGCCAGGGAAGAAGGGGAACAATTCCGCTTCCTCTCCTACTCCTCCCTCGTGTTTGACCCCGGCGATTTGAGCGAGATGCGCTCGGCTTACTTGGAGCTTCTGGGTGAGGAGGCTTTCTACGATTATGTGGTGGCCATAAAGCAGAAGGAAATCCTCGCACCAAACTTGTCTGCCCTCTACGGACTGCAGGCGGTTGACGGCTACGACGGAGGGCTTCTGCCCTTGAGGGATTTCGTAAAAGTGACCAGCTTCATGCACTATTCTGGCCAAAAGGCGATGGATGGCAGGCTGTACCAGTTCATTCACTCCATGCCCCCGGACCCCTTTTTGGACCTGTTCAACGTGCGTTTTGTAGTAACGGACAAAGTTTACGATTTGTGGGTGGACGGGGTTTACTACGATTTGGCCCTTGGAGCTTCTCTCAAGGCGGGGGAAACATTGACCGTGACTTTACCGGAGGCTTTTTTGGCTACGGGGATTGGATTTATCTCTTGGATTGAGGGAAGTTCTCCGGAGAACGGGACCCCGGTGGCGGAGGTAGAAGTTCTCTTGAGGGGAGGCCAGCGCTTTTCCTTCATCCTCAAGGCTGGGGAAGACACCTCTCCAGAAGCTTGTTCTGGTGCGGGGTGTGCCCGGCTTGTGGGCCAAATGCCCGATTTCGCCGAGCCCGCCATGAGGGGCTCAAACCTTTACCATTCGGCGAAGGAATGGGGGCAGTGGGTAGAAGTGGAGAAAGTGGTCTTCCGTGGCCTCCTGGAAGAAGGCCGCTGGCACCTCAAAGGCTCCTCCCTCTTCAACAGGCCAGCAGGAGCTTTTCATCCTCTCCCCATCTCCGACCAAGGGCCTTTCCTTTTGGTCCACTCCGGTGATGTCAAGGTTTACGAGAATTTGGATTTCCTACCGAGGGCGATATTAGTGCATGGGGAAGAAGCGGTGCCGGCGGAGTTGGATGACCCCTATGCTTTGGAAGGGGTTGTGAGGCGCAGTCTCAAGCCTGGGGAAGAGGCTTTGATAGAGCAATACGGAGAAGAGAAGGTTGTAATCAGGGTTCGGCTTAACGAGCCAGGTTACCTTGTGCTAACGGATGCCTTCTACCCTGGATGGGAGGCTCACTCCCTACGCTGGGGTCCTCTTCCGGTTCGCAAAGTCTGGGGCTATTTCCGGGCCGTGAGCCTACCTGCGGGGGAAGATGTAATTGAGTTCGTTTACAAACCTAAGTCCTTTGGAATTGGACTAAGCTTAAGCGTTCTAACGGTTCTTTTTTTGGCGGGCGTGTCCCAATTTCGTCGGGCTTTATTCCTTGCGGGAGGTCTAAAGCTTAGCAATTACCCCTAACCGGTCATCGCCAAGCCCTCCGCCCGGGATGTGCGTAAGCAGCCGAAGCAATCTCCCCCAATGCTTGAAGATTGCCTCGCTCCGCACGCTATGACGCTGCTTCGCTTGCAATGACGTTGCCTGATCGTTTTATTGCTGGGTAATGCTTGTTTTGCTCGGCTTGGAATTAGGTGATAAAATAATCGTGGAATTTCAACAAGAGGCACCCAAGGTATGGGGCTTTATTTGCTTCTTTTAGTTTCATACTGCTTGGCTATCCTTGGTTTACTGTACCTCAAGCGTTCAGCCATAAGGGTGGGGTTTAAAACTTTAGCCTTTGCCTTGCTTTGTGCAGCGGCCAACCAATTTCACCAGCTGGCTCCTTTCCTCGCCCCTCTGATTATCCTCTTAGCAGCTATTGATGGAACTTGGGCGGGTGCGCTGGTAGCTTTAGCCGGAGGAGTAACAGGAGCAGCAACTGGCAAGCTTCCCTGGATTTCAGCCGCAGGGGAGGTCCTCTTCGGCTCGCTCTTAGGTTTCCTTTTGACCCTTGATTATTCCGACCCCCTCCCGCGCCGTTTGCGGGAACCGGAAGTGGCTTCAGTTCTGGCCTCCTTGATAGCGTGGCCTACGCCATTGTCCTTCGCCTTGGCCTCGGTTCCGGAATCGTTCTTGAAAGGCGACCTCCTTTCTTTAGGGAAATTTTTCTTGCCCTTACCGGCAATCTTCCTCGGGGCTTTCCTTTTCCGTCTTTCCCCTCTCTACAAGCCACCCCCGATTCGCTCTGGCAATCCCTCCCCTATGGCCAGAAGCACGGCCGTGGCTTTTGTCTCCTGGTTCCTCGCCCTCTACCTCCTCATTTTCCTCGCCTCAATAATCATCCTTACCTTCGTAAGGACAAAAAGCGAGCTTGAAGCCGCCTATGATGGACTCAGGCAGACTCTTTCCTCGGCAAACCTTTCAATTCAAAGGGCAGAGAAGCTCGCTGATTACATCTTGTCTTTGCCCGCAGGAGAGCGCGAAAAAGCCATTGCTTCCCTTTGCCCTACTTCTTGCTCATTATTACGGCCAGGTGATTCCTCAGAAAACTTTCCCCCTGAGGAGAGAGAAGCTTTAGCTTACTCTTGGCCCCTATCAAGGCCTTACTATTTCCAGGGCAATTGGCTCTTTGCCGTGATCCGGGCCCGAGGACCCGAAAAGCTTTCGGTGCGAGTGGCGATAGAGAAGCCAAACCTTTGCTTTTTGGGAAAAGAGCCTAACCTTTTCCTTTGCCCGGCCGGTATATCGGAAGACTTTGAAGACAAAATCGTCCTGAAATGGGAGAACGCTCTGGCTTTCATCCCCATAAGCGAAGTGGTCGGTAGGATTAACAGGTTTATAGCCCTTTTTGCCTTAGTCCAACTTTTCATCCTGCTTTCCATCATCACTGTAGCCTCAATGCTTACCTCCAGGCTGACCGAGCCTTTGGAAGAGCTTTCGCGTCGGGCTGTGCGCTTAGCTGGTGGCAATTTGGATGAGAATTTGTCCTTAGTGAGAGACGATGAAATCGGGAAGTTAGCCAGGGCTCTGGAAAAGATGCGCCAGTACCTTAGGCAGAGGATGGATGAATCTTACGCACTCCTCAGGATAAGCCAGAGGGCTCTTTCGGAGCCGGAGCTGGAAAAGGGGATGGAGATACTGCTGTCGGGCTTGCGGGATTTGACCAAGGCTGCAGGGGCCGCTTTCGTGATTTTAGACCGAAACGGGCTTGTGTCCGGTTGCATAGCTTTAGGCAGGATATGGCAAGAGGCGAAAGGTAAACCTCCAAGTGCATGCTCCAGGCTTTTAGCAATCCAAGGTGAACCGGTAGTCATCCCCTTTGTCCGCGAGGCCCCTATCATCCTCAGGGAGGCCCTCCAGGAAATCGGGGCAAGGTCGGCTATAGGCATACCACTACAAAACGGCCTCCTTTGGTTCACTTTCTCCCACCCCCTGCAAGTCTCCTCATCTGAACTCAGCCTCATAAATGCCATAGCCGGCCAGCTTGACGTCATGGCCGAAAATCTGAAGCTCTTGAAGGGTTTGGAGAAGCAGAAGGCTTATTTGGAGACCATCCTCAGAAGCACCCTTGACCCGATTTTGGTCGTGGACGAACTGGGTAGGCTTGTAACCTTGAACCCAGCTGCTGAAGAGGCTTTGGGGATAAAAGGTGCGAGCTCGCTGGGGCTGCCTTTGATTGAAAAATTGAGGGAACAGCCTTGGAAAGAGTTTATGGAGCAACTCAAAGGGACCAAAGTGCCATTCCAAGCGGAAATCCCTTCCTCCGGCGGGGTTACTTTTCATGTCAAAGCTTACCCTCTGCTGGTGGATGGGAACTTCCGAGGTTGGGTTATCGCCATGAGGGACATAACCCCGCTTAAGGAGGCCGAGCGCTCCCGAACAGAGGCCTTGGAAATCGCTTTCCACGACCTTTACACTCCTCTCACCTTAATTCGGGACTACGCCAAAACTTTGGGAGAGCTTGGGGGACTGAATGAGAAGCAGAAGGAAGTTGTGGAGAAGTTGGTTAGGAATACGGAATACCTGAGCCGATTGGTAAGGAATTTCCTGGACATAAACCGTATGGAAGCGGGAAGGATGAAGCTTGCTCCCTGTTGGCTCGGCCCCTTAGTAGAGGAAGCCGTAGCCGAAATAGCCGAAAGGGCTGAGGAAAAGGGGTTGTCCTTGGAAGTGCACTTAGAAGAAGCCTATCCTTTCGTAGGGGACCGGGAATTCGTCAAGCGAGCTATAGTAAACCTTTTGGACAATGCCGTAAAGTATACTCCGGCCCCAGGGAAAATAACAGTTTCGGTGGACGACGCTGGCCGCTTCTGGGTCCTGCGGGTCCAAGACACGGGGATTGGAATCCCTTACTCGGAGCAGCCGCGGATATTTGAGAAGTTCTACCGCGGGAAAGAGGCAGAATCCTTAGGGATAAGGGGGAGTGGGCTTGGCTTAGCTTTAGTAAAAACTGTGGCCGAAAAACATAGAGGAAAGGTCTGGGTTGAAAGTGCGCCTGGTAAAGGCAGCACCTTCTACTTGGCTATTCCTAAGGCTCAAAGGACAGGACCTTTGGAGGGAAGATGAGCTTAGAAATAGGCATAGTAGGCCTTCCTAATGCTGGCAAATCCACGCTTTTTAACGCACTCACTAAAGCCAATGCGGCTGTAGCTAAATACCCTTTCACCACAATTGAGCCCAACGTTGGGGTGGTCGCTGTCCCCGATGATAGGCTCTTGGCTGTGGCTGGGGTTGTGAAGCCGGAGTTAATAACCCCAGCGACTATAAAGTTTGTGGACATAGCCGGTTTAGTGAAGGGGGCACACAGAGGGGAAGGGCTTGGCAACCGCTTCCTGGGGCACATTCGCAATGTAGACGCCATCGCCATGGTGGTCCGATGCTTCCAAGCCCCCGATGTTCCTCACCCCTTCCCGGAAATTGACCCCATCGTAGACATAGAGGTTCTGGATACGGAGATGGCCCTCGCTGATTTAGAGACCGTGGAGAACCGTTTGGCTAAGGTCAGAAGCGCAGCCAAGGCTCACCCGAAGGAGTTTAAGGAAACCCTTAAGCTTTTGGAGAGCTTGCATGAGCACTTAGCCCAGGGCAAAAGGGCGGTGAGCTGGGATGGGGAAGAAGGCCAGGCTTTGGTGAGGGAAATGAACCTATTAACGGGCAAAGCTCGGATATTTGTGGCCAACGTTTCGGAAGAAGATTTGCCGGAAGGCGGAGAGCTGGCTCGCAAGGTGCAAAGGAAAGCTTTAGAAGAAGGGACAGAGGCCGTAATCCTCTGCGCTCTCTTGGAAGAGGAATTAGCCCGCTGGCCAGAAGAGGAGGCTAAAGCTTACCTCAAAGAGCTTGGGCTTGAGGAGCCAGGCTTAGTGAAGTTAATCAAAGCCGGGTACAAGCTCCTTGGGCTTATTACTTTCTTCACCGCTACAGGGCAGAGGGAAGTGAGGGCTTGGCCAGTCCGCTACGGAACAACTGCCTGGGAAGCGGCGGGCAAAATCCACTCAGACATGCAGAAGGGGTTCATCCGAGCGGAGGTAATAAACTGGAAGGATTTTGTGGAAGCCGGCTCCTGGGCCGAAGCCCGCAACCGAGGCCTCGTCCGCATTGAAGGCCGGGACTACGTCATCCAAGACGGGGATGTAATCCACATCCGATTCTCCCCTTAAACGCTAAAGCCATTCCTGAACATAGTCTCTGCTTCAGCAGCCTCCACAGGACGTGAGCACATTCCCAGCCACATTAAGCAGTTTCAGCATCGGCGAAGCCGATGCCTGGCACCACATGTACCCAAGAAAGCCGATTTCCAACCGGCGAAATCAGTAGGCCGATGGGTAAACTCACGTTTCGGTCAACCTGGTGCTTAGGGCCCGAAAGGCCTCAATTTGCCGTGAAGCTTCGTCCCCGCCCCCCGAGGATTAAATTCCCTTAGCTGAGCTCTTCCACTACTATTTTGCCTTCTTGGACAAAAGCTACTTCTGGCTTTAAAGGGCCTTCTCTAGCCCCCTCTGGGGGACGGGCAATGTAAGGGCCAATTTTTATCAAGGAAGGTTCCATGCGAAGGGCGTAAATCCGGCGGGAATGGTCATCAGGAGCACCAGCAAAGACAATCCCCTTTAGGCTACCCCAAACCATTATGTCCCCACCCGCTATCACTTCCCCACCTGGATTTACATCACCAATGATTACGATTGACCCTTCATAGCTTACTTTCTGGCCTGAACGGATGGGTCCTCGCTTCACTAAAGCGAAATCGGGTTTTACCCCAGGGCTTTTCTCTGACTTCAGCCCTAAGGCGTAGGCGGCTTTCCGTACACTTTCCGCATCGCTTACGATTTTCTCAACTGAAAGGCCATGGCTTTTGAGGGTTTCTAAAACTTTGCCCAGCTCATCAACCCCTACCGCTGGCACTTTCATTTCCAGGATTATTTTGTTCCCTTCCAATAAGGAAACCGAGGAGTTAAGGATTGCTTCCAGCTCCTGCAAGGCGATATCAGCCCTTTCGCCCCTGAGGATTATGGCGATTCCCTCCGGTGTCCCTTTTATCGCTACAGCACCCATGGCTATCTTTCCCAATCAATGTAGTCAAAATAATAGCGGATTATCTTAGCCGCCACGGGAACAGCTGCTTCAGAGCCTTCGCCTCCACCCTGCAAAAATACCACCAGCGCTATCTTTGGATTATCGTATGGGGCAAAAGCCGTAAACCAGGCATGGGTTGGAAGATGGCCCTTAGTATCCCTCGGCCCGTAAAATTCGGCGGTTCCGGTCTTCCCGGCTACTGGGATGTCCGGCCAATTGGTTCGCCAAGCCGTTCCCCTGGTAACGGCTTCCCTCAGGCCTTTTTTCACCAAGGCGATGGTTTTTTCCGAGGCAGGAATAGTGCGGATTATCTCCGGCTTAAATTCTTTGACCACATTGCCCTTGTAATCTACCATTTTGTAAACCAGCTGGGGCTTATAGAGGGTGCCGCCGTTAGCGATAGCCGCAGTAGCGTTCAAAATTTGAAGAGGGGTTGCCAATAAGAAACCCTGACCAATCGCTAAGTTGTAAGTATCGCCTAAAACCCAGGTTTCCCCGTAATTCAAGCGTTTCCAATCGGCTGAAGGGACAAGCCCCTTGCTCTCGCTCGGAAGGTCAATCCCGGTTTTTTCCCCGAACCCGAAGAGCTTTGCCCAGTAAATGAGTTTATCCAATCCAAGCCCTCGGAATTCTTTGTATCCCCCGGCCACCTTGTAGAAGAAGATGTCGCACGAATAGGCAAGGGCATCTATCACGTTTATAGGCCCATGCCCTTTCTCATACTTGTGTATCCAACAGTAAAAAGGTTGGGCTAAGCTTGGGTCATCTGGGAAGTATTGGTGGGGAACCCAGAGGATGCCTTCGCAATTTAGGTAAGTTCTCTCGTTTATAATGCCTTCTTCCAAAGCTGCCGCCGCTGGGACAATTTTGAACGTTGAGCCAACAGGGTAAGTGCCCATTGTAGCGTGATTTACTAAGGGGTGGTTGGGGTCCTCCTCAAGCTGGCGGTACTCCTCATAGCTTATCCCGCGGGCAAAAAGGTTGTTGTCATAAGAAGGTAAGCTTACCATAGCCAGAATCTGGCCATTTCTTGGGTCTATAACTATGGCTACTCCTACCGGCGAGCGGGCTCTCTTCATACCTTCGGCCAAAGCCTCTTCAACGGCTGCCTGGAGGTCAAAATCTATGGTAAGGTAGAGGCTATAGCCAGGGGTTGGAGGGATTTCCTGGCCTACTGTGCGGATTTCCCGGCCTGATGCATCCACCTCCACCAGCCTCTGCCCTTTCTCCCCTTTTAGATAATCCTCGTAAACGAATTCAACCCCCGCTATGCCGATTTTATCGTGACTTGGGTCATACCCCTTGGCCTTGTATTCTTGCTCCCACTCCTTCGGAATCGGAGCTGTATACCCCACGATGTGGGAAAAGAGGGTGCTGCTTATGTATTCCCTCATTGGCTCAATTTTAACCTGGACCCCAGGGAAGCTTAAGTGCTCCTGTTGCAGGAAGAAGGCAGTTTCTCTATCTACGTTCCTCTTTA
Organism: uncultured Anaerolineae bacterium; assembly: GCA_964590555.1. Classification (GTDB taxonomy): domain Bacteria; phylum Chloroflexota; class Anaerolineae; order SpSt-600; family SpSt-600; genus SpSt-600. Next base: position 8,087 of record CAZPWR010000430.1, read on the forward strand.
CTACAATGGGCTTGTATGGGTTCTTCATCCCTTCTTTGACCAAAGTTTCAAGGTCAGGTGAGGAACTGGCGGGGGAAGCAAGGCTGGCGCTCTTCCCTGAAGGGAAGAGGAGTTCGGAGAGTTTAGATAATAATTGGCGGCGCTCTCCTTCTTCTTCCGGAAGGTCTGCTGGGACCACTAACACGGTATAGCTTGGGGTATTTTTCACCAAAGGCCGTCCCCAGCGATCGTAGATTATCCCACGCAAGGTATCAGTTTGAACCAAGCGTAGGCGGTTTTTCTCGGCCAGGAGTTTGTAATAATTGCCCTTCAGAATCTGCAAGTGCCAGAGGCGAAGCCCTAGCACAAGGAAAACGAGGATAGCGCTTATCTGCAGGGCTAAAATACGGCCTCCCTCTCTGTTCATGCTTCCCCTTGCCTATACAACTTGCTTAGGAACAAGCAGGCCGGCACTGCAACCGCTGCATTCAAAAGCGCCGATGGCAAGGTTATTAAAGCGATGCTTTCAGCTTTGATGAAATTATATCCGATGAAGCTCAGGATCGCCACCTTGAGCAGGTCATACAGGATAAAGAGCAAAAGGGCTATCGGGAAGGAAACGAAGGGGTTAGAGGGGTAAATGTGCTCGTAGATAAAGGTTGCCAGGAAAGCTACCGCTGGCAGGGAAATAGTGAAAGGCCCTACTGGTCCGCCCGAAATTAAATCCATTAAGAGGCCAGCGCTAAAGGCCCAGGCCAATGCGGCATTCCCCCCTTTGGCAAAACTCCAAGAAAGTATCAAGATGAAGACAAAATCTAACCTGGCGGGGCCGAATCTGAGCCTATACATGGCGGCCTCCTGAGCAAAAACGAAAGCTAAAAGAAGGGCAAGGTCTGAGTAGAAATTAATGGCTAACCTCCTTAAGCACTAAGACCAACTCCAGCCGGTCAAAGTCAACGGAAGGCTTTAGGCGAACTTCTTGGAAAAAGGCATAATCCTTTTTTTCAACCTCAATGACCTGGCCTATCACCAAGCCTTTGGGCAAAGTCCCCCCCAAGCCCGAAGTGAGAGCAATTTCTCCAACCGAGACCTCTGCTTCTAAAGGTATGTAGCGCATTACGAGAGAACCATCTGGCGTCCCCTCCACCATTCCGGTAGCCTGGCTTCCTTGCAGGTAAGCGCTTACGGAACTGGAGGGGTCCGTGATGAGCAAGACCTTGGAAGAGTTTTTGTAAACATTAACCACCCTCCCTACAAGCCCTCTTTCCGTAACCACCACCATCCCAGGGGCAATTCCATCCTTTTCACCAGCACTTATCAAGATATAGCGAGTAAAACCTGAGGGGTCAAATCCTATGACCCTGGCTGTAACCCTGGCCGTTGTGTAATCAAAGACGGGGTTTTCCTGAGTAAAGCGGAGCAGTTCCCTCAAGGCCCTGTTTTCGGCTTCCAACTCCCTTAGCTGGATGTTTTCAATGATAAGGCGCTCCAGCTCCTTTTTCAGCCGCTCATTCTCCTCCCGTAGGTTCCTAAATTCGGCCAAAGAATCTAAAACTTGGCGGAAAGAAGAGGAAACGAAGGCAAGGCCGTACTGAATTGGGGAGGCGATGGTCAGGATAAGGTTTTGAGCGGGGTTCAAAAGCCCCGCTTTATAGAGCATTGAGAGGAGAAAGCCTAAGATTATCAGGAGTAAAAAGAAGCGCCAACTGGCTTTTTTAGCCCCTCCTGACCCCGGAAAGGACTTTATAGTAGACATCAAGGTACTCCAGGATTTTAGCGGCTCCTCTGACCACGCACGTTATAGGGTCGTCAGCCACGTAGACTTTTATCTTGAGTTCTTCGCTCAGCTTTCGGTCAATGCCTTTTAAGAGTGCTCCTCCACCCACCAGGGCAACACCCCTTTCCATCAGGTCAGCCACGAGCTCAGGGGGCGTATCGTCCAAGACGTCCCTGGCAGCATTAACTATGGCCGAAAGGGAATTGGAGATTGCTTCCCTTATCTCTACGCTGGAAACTTCTACTTCGTCCGGCAGGCCAGTAATGAGATTGCGCCCTCTGAGGACAAAGGTCTCTTCCTTAGGCAAAGGGTAAGCAGAGCCTATGGCTATTTTGGCTTGCTCGGCCATCCTCTCCCCTATGAGGAGGTTGTATTTCTGTTTGGCGTAGCGGATTATGTCTTCGTCCATCTCATCTCCAGCAATTCGGATTGAAGTGCTTTGAACTACTCCCCCTAAGGAGAGGACGGCTATCTCCGTAGTTCCTCCGCCAATGTCAATGACCATGCTTCCTACGGAGTCGTTTATCGGGAGGTTAGCCCCTATGGCCGCAGCTATGGGCTCCTCCACAAGGTAGACTTCCCTCGCTCCTGCGCTCATAACCGCATCGTATACTGCTTTCTTCTCTACTTCAGTCACCCCGCTTGGTATGCCCACGATGACTCTCGGCCTTGGGATGCGGAAGAGGAGTTTTTCGTGGACCTTGCGGATGAAGTGGTGAATCATAGCTTCGGTGACGTCAAAGTCCGATATGACTCCATCCCTTATGGGCCTTATAGCTGCTATGGTGCCTGGGGTTCGGCCCAGCATTTCTTTGGCTTCGGCGCCTATGGCTAAGATTTTGCCCGTTTCTTTCTCCAACGCAACGATGGAGGGTTCGTTTATGAGGATGCCTTTGCCTTTAACGGCTACTATGGTTGTAGCTGTTCCGAGGTCAATGGCCATGTCAAAGGAGAAAAGGCCAAGGAATGCGTTTACCGGATTGAACACTTTTCCCGCTCCTTTCCCAAGTTTGGGAGTTATTATACCATGAGGGAGTAGTTGCTCAAAAATTTTGTGCCCAGGGCCCCAAGCCCCTTGGCCTTTTTCAATTTTTGCCCACCCCCGTTTGCTTAATGTTTGCCAACGCTTTGGGTCCACTCGTGGTAAGCTCGCCCCCTCTTTTAAAACTTTTGGGGCACATCCCCCAAACCCCTGCCAGTAGGCAAAGCCCCCGGGCCCCCATTTGCTTAGGGGTCCCCTCGTGGCAAGTTTGCAAGGGTAGGTTGGTTGCCCCCAATTGAAACTTTTTAGGGGGATATCCCCAGACCCCCTCCATCCACCAGTTTACCAGAGGTTGGCGAAGGCCGACCTTTGGCC
>CAZPWR010000431.1:0-4628 GCA_964590555.1 uncultured Anaerolineae bacterium
GGATGGGGGATAGTAACTTGCCCTCTCTTTACAGCCTTTACAAGCCAAGCTGAATACCAGGCTATGATATCGGTCCGCCTTGAGGCGGAAACGACAAAAGGTGTGGCCTTGCAACCCTCGGGGGCTGCAAGGCCACTCGGTTGTTCCTGGACCTCTTCTTTAATCCCAGCCCCCGGTAGGAGCACGTCCAGGGTGTAATTTCTGGTACTTGGCCTTGAGTTCTTCTTTGGATTCCCTCCTGTTGGGATCGGGAACGCAGGCATCAACCGGGCACACGGAAGCGCATTGGGACTCGTTGTAGAAGCCGACGCATTCGGTGCACTTATCGGGGTCAATTACGTAGCGGTCGGGGCCTTCGCTTATAGCTTGATTGGGGCATTCGGGCTCACAAGCCCCACACATGATGCAGTCTTCAGTTATCATGTAAGCCATTTCTCACCTCCTGAGGCGAACTTGTTTCTATTTTAATCCAAAATGAGAAAATCTCCAAGTTGGCCGAAGGGGTACCAAGCTGCAGACGGCCCGGCTAAAAAGCTTAAGGACCAGAAAGGCTAACTTCCGCCGACACAGGGCTTGAGAGAGGCCGGTCTATCAGGCTAAGCAGCATGGTGAACTTTTGACAGAAAGGCTTCTCACGGCTATACTTAGGCCGGGAGGTGGATGTGGATTCAGGGTTAATAAGCAAAATCTACAAAGCCAAACGCTACGCTCAAGAGCCCGATAGGATCACATTCGTCAAGTTTGAGGTCCTATTCAAAGGCGACCACGATACTTATACCGTGACTTTTGACCAAGGCCAGTGGCACTGCAGTTGCCGGTTCTTCTCCATACGCGGGACCTGCAGCCACACTATGGCTTTGGAGAAAATCTTGGGCATCATGCTCCCTGGTGGGAAGGATGAACCGTAGGTGGCAGTTCTGGCTTGGCCTCTTGGTTAGCGCCGTATTCCTATACTTTGCCCTCGTAGGCCTGAGGTTGGATGAAGTTTGGCAGAATATAAAGGCTGCACGCTACATCTGGATAATCCCCGGAATTGTGGTCTATTTCCTGGCAGTGTGGGGCCGAACTTGGCGGTGGCACTACCTTTTGGCCTCTGTCCGGAAGATAAGCCTTTCCTCCCTCTTCCCAGTAGTGGTCATAGGCTACATGGGGAACAACATTTATCCCGCCAGGGCCGGAGAAATCCTCAGGGCTTATGTCCTTAAGCGTCGGGAGGGGGTAAGCATAAGCTCTTCTCTCGCTACAATCTTAGTGGAGAGGGTTTTTGACGGGGTAGTTATGCTCTTCTTCATATTCGTCTCCCTCCCTTTTGCCCCTATGCCTCCTTACCTGCGCCAGCTGGTAATCTGGTCAAGTGTCCTTTTCTTCGGGGTCTTGGGGGGCTTCTTCCTGGTAGCCAGCAAACCCCATGTAGCCAAGTCCTTTTACTACCGGGCGATTGAAGGTTGGGTACCGGCCCAGCTCCGAACCAAAGCCGAAGGAATCTTGGACAGGTTTATGGAAGGTCTCAGAGGATTGCGCCACCCTCAGGATGTCCTGATGATTTTCCTCACCTCCGTATTCATCTGGCTCACTGAAACCACAAAATACTGGTTTGTGATGCACGGCTTTGACTTCAACGTCCCTTTCTACGTCCTCATGCTTATGACCGCTGTGGTAAACCTTGCCACCACTTTGCCCTCTTCCCCAGGGTACATAGGCACATTTGATGCTCCGGGGATAAAGATTTTAATGCAGTTCGGGGTTCCTGGCCCCATAGCAGCAGGCTATACCTTGGTCCTGCACGCTGCTTTGTGGCTCCCTATCACGCTGCTTGGGGTTTTCTACATGCTCAAGGAAAGCATTGCTTGGAAAGAGGTCCAAGCTGACGTTGCCGGAGGGACGAGCAAATGAAGGGATTCATTGACAAAGATAGGATAGAAAAAGCCGTCTTGGAGATAATCTTGGCCATAGGGGAAAACCCCGAGCGGGAGGGCCTACGGGAGACCCCCCGTCGCATCGCTGAGATGTATGAGGAGCTTTTTGAAGGGTTGCACCAAGACCCATTGGAAGTCCTCACGGTTGGTTTTGAGGAGGAAGAGCACCAGGAGATGGTTATCCTCAGGGACATACCCTTTTATTCTATGTGCGAGCACCATTTCCTGCCATTCCACGGAGTTGCCCACATAGGCTACATACCTGAGAAGCGGATTGTGGGTATATCAAAGCTGGCCAGGGTGGTGGAAATTCTGGCCCGAAGGCCTCAGCTTCAGGAGCGCTTAACAGGCCAAATTGCCGATGTCATCATGGAAGGCCTTCAACCTAAGGGGGTTGGTGTCATAATTGAAGCAGAACACCTCTGCATGACCGCCAGGGGGATAAAGAAGCCAGGAAGCATCGTGGTAACTTCAGCTAATAGGGGGATTTTCAGGTCCAAACTTGCCACCAGGCAGGAATTCCTCAGCCTTATCCGCAACTCCCGCCGCCGTTAAGGGAGGCATTGCCATCCTCCTAAGTCCCGCCTCTGGAATATAAAGTGGGACTTTTACCTTTGGCAGTCTCACCTCGCGTGTGCGTCCCGATTTTGCCAGGAGAAGTTAGGCAGCTTGGCGAGTTTGTTCCACAGAGCTTCCTTTTCACGCCGATTGAAATCGGCGAAATCAATGGCGATGGCCCAGCCCAACGAAATTGGAACACGCCCTACCTCGTTGGGCATTTGGCCTCAACCCCTCCGCTGAGGTATAATTAGCTTAAACTCGTTAAGGAGGGAAAATTGCGGGGCAAATTCTTCAGAGGCTTCCTCAACCTCATAGTCCTTGCCAGCCTTTTACCGATGGTCAATACCTGCGGTATTACCCCTCTCCTTTCCGAAGCTAAAATCTGGCCAGAACGCATAACCCCAAACGCCGACGGGGATACCGATGTTGCCGTGATTAGCTATCGGTTGAACCGAAATGCTTACGTTTCAATTTATTTCCTGGATGAGAAAAACCAGCCCCACTATTTCCGGAAAGAGCAGAGGCGCTCCATAGGAGAACACACCGTATACTTTGGAGGCGTAGTCCAAGACAGGGTCTTGCCCGATGGCCGTTACACTTGGGTCATTGAGGCCACCGATGATTACGGCAAAACGGAGAGGGCTCAGGGTACCTTAATAATCGCCGACGCCGACACGAACCCCCCACAACTTTTGAACTTCACCGTATATCCCCAAGAATTCACCCCCAACCAGGACGGCTTGGATGACCGGGTTACCATATCCTATTACCTTACCAAGAAAGCCGAAACCCACGTTTACCTTGTAGGGCCGGACGGGAAGCGATATCCCTTGGTGGAGAAGGAAAGGGATGTAAAGCCTGGGGAACCGGGAATCCACATTTACGATTACGAAGGGGGAGTGGATCAGCGAGCTGAACCCCCACCCGATGGCACCTATTTTGTAGTGGCGGAGGCTCGCGACCTTGCCGGTAACCGCACGGTTGTAACTAAAACCTTGGTCATCAAAGAAGGCGGCGTCCCGAGGGCCGATATCTTGGAAGGCGAAGTGGAATTTTACCCCAAGATTGTGCCATTGGGTTCAACCTTATGCTTCACCCTCACGGTGGAAAACTACGGGGCAGTCCCCATCCGTACCAGTGGTCCTCCCCCTGGCACAACTTACAAAAGCACCGAAAACTTCAACACTTTGGGATGGTATGAAGAGCCGGGTGTATGGAGGGTAGGGATAGACTTTGAGACTAACTCCAGCGGGCGCCCTTATCCCTTCCGCTGGGCAGTCTGCGGTGATAACTGCGAGGTGCGCGTTAAAGACGGCCGCGAATACCGCTTCCTAATGCCTGGCCAGAGGTCACTCGTCACCGGATGCATTCAGATAACCCACAAACCTCCCCGCAACCCAATCCACTTCTGGGCCGGGCTCATCCACGAAGACGTCCGCATAGACCCGTTCAACGACCACGTGGACCCGCAAGAGATTTCCATCGGCTTCTGAGGCTTCAGGGGCTTGGCAAAGCAAAGATCTTTTTCAGCCGATCCATTTGGTCCAGAATCCAGGTAGGAAGCACGAGCTGGCTTTCCTCTTTTATGCTTGAAAGCAAAGTATCCATAACGTTAAGGCAAGCTAAAGCCGCAAGAGTCCGCCCGTCTAAGCCCGCAGGGCTGCGCTTTTCAATATCCGCAATTTTCTCAATTAACGATTTCAAGAACCAGGCTTCAACATCAGTTCTGGCCTTACTTTTAATTTTAAAAGCGGAGACCTCCGCCTTGGCTTCAAAATCTTTAAGCTGTGCCAGCCTAAGCGCTCTCCAGAAACTGAAGCTTTTATCCTTAACCCTTTCTCTAACCTCTGCAGAAGCTTCCAAGGAGTTAAGTTGAAGGCGATTTATTTGATAGCCCCACCTCCTCAAAGGCCTTCGTAAAGCGTAGAAAAGTTCCTGTTCTAAAGTGCGCATTATGTCTAAAAGAACCGGCTCACCCCTCTCCCTCGGTGAAACTTCGGGACAAAGGCTAATGAACTCTTCAAAGTAATGGTTTTCTATAACCCTCCGGAACCAGTAAGAGACCTCTTCGGCGATAATCTCCTCTGGGGGCACTAATCTTCCGTCTCTGACGGGGGTATTGTAAACAGCGTTAAGTACCCCCTCCCAGGT
>CAZPWR010000432.1:0-2008 GCA_964590555.1 uncultured Anaerolineae bacterium
CCTGGAGCTTGCGCAAGAATACGTCCAAATCCTGAAAGGCGAACTTTCCGTCATTGACCCTGAAATAGACCGCCTGATTCGCTACGAGGAAGAAAAGCAAGCTCGCAAAATCATCCTCATCCCTTCCGAAAGCATAGCCCCGGAACCTGTGCTGAAAGCACTGGGCTCCGTTTTCAATAACATCTATGCTGAAGGCTACCCTCCGCTAAGGATGACCAGGGAAGAGATAGAATTAGTGATGGACTTTGCCCACCAGCTCAGCTACTACCGGCGCTACGGCGACAGGCGGTTCTACAAGGGCGTAGAATACGCCCACTTCGTGGAAACATTGGCCCAGCGCCGAGTAGCCCAGGCCTTCGCCAACGAAAAAGTCCCTGCCGAAAGGATATACGTGAACGTCCAACCCCTCTCCGGCGCTCCAGCCAACATTTCCGTCTACGATGCTTTGCTCAACCCCGGGGACACCATAATGGGTATGGACCTATTCCAAGGCGGTCACCTCACGCACGGAAGCGAATTCAACATCTCCGGCCGCCGCTACAAAGTCGTATCCTACGGGGTTGACCCCGTTACAGAGCGCCTCAATTACGACCAGATAATGAAACTGGCTTTGGAATACAAACCTCGCCTCATCATCGCTGGCTATACTTCTTACTCCTGGGCCCCGGACTGGGAGAAATTCAGGGAAATAGCCGACGCCGTCGGTGCTTACCTAATGGCCGATATCGCTCACACCGCAGGCTTGGTAGTAGCGGGGGCTCATCCGTCCCCAATCGGCATAGCTGATGTCATAACCTTCACCACCCACAAAACCATATTTGGCCCGAGAGGCGCAGTCATAATCACCACTGACGAAGAATTGGCCCAGCGCATTGATGCTGCTGTCTTCCCCGGAATCCAAGGAGGCCCTCACGTCAACAAATTCGCTGCCATCGCCGTGGCCTTCAAGATAGCTCAGACTGAGCCCTTCAAGCGAATCCAGCACAAAATCGTGAAAAACGCCAAAGCCCTGGCCGAGGCCTTCCAGAAGAGGGGGATAAAAGTAGCCTACGGCGGAACCGATACCCACTTGGTGGTCCTGGACCTTCGCTCCATAAAGACCGATACCGGTTACCCGGTGAAAGGAGAAATAGCAGCTCGCCTCCTGGACATAGCGGGGATAATCGTAAACAAAAACACAATCCCAGGCGATACCATGACTCCTCTGGCCAGCGGAATACGCCTCGGAACGCCCTGGGTCACTCAAAGAGGCCTTGACCCCGAAGAAATGGATGAAATCGCCGACATAATGACCGAGGTCTTGGTAAATATAAAGCCATTCCGCTACTACGGCCGTGACCACGAACTGCCCAGGGGCAAGATAGAGCTGGAAATCCTCAAGAGGGCTGCTTGCCGAGTTGATGAGCTCATTGAGCGCATCCCAATCTGCCCACCTCCATGCAAGACCGGTTATCCTCACTACTGCTTCCTGCCTGGGCAAGAACCTATTCGGAAGCCGCTCTTTGAAGAAAAGGCTATGCCCGAAGGGAAAGGCCCATTCGCCTTTGACCTTACAAACCTTGGCCTCCTCATGGTGAGGGGCTGGCGAGCTGAAGCCTTCATCCAGCAAGTTAACACCGCTAACCTGGTTGACCTAAAGCCAGGGATGGTCGCCCGCTCCTTCCTCTTAGATGCCGATGGCAAACTCATGGATGACATCTCAATCCTGCGCTTCCCCGATGACCCCCGTGGCCGTCAGCAATACCTGGTAGTGACCAACCCTGAAAACACCGAAAGGGTCAAAGAATGGTTCCGAGCCCTCTCCGATGGGTACATAATCTTTGACCGCCATGACCTCCTGGCCAAAATTGAAGGCCCTGTAATCGTTGACGACCTCTGGGAAGACATGGAAGACCCGATGAGAAAGGTGGCCATAGGGGTAGCAGGAGACGAAGCTTTACCTCGCCTCCGCCAACTCTTGCCCTCGCTGCCCGGAATCCCCTTGAGCAGGTTCTGGACCGGCCAAGTG
>CAZPWR010000433.1:0-1818 GCA_964590555.1 uncultured Anaerolineae bacterium
GGATTATCGGGGTTAAGCTTCCGGAGGCAATGTTAAGGCCAAGCCAATAAATGTTAATTGTGATGTAATCCCACCACTTGAGCCTTTTCATGGCCTTTCCTCCTTATTTGGGCACGAATTTTATGGCATCAAAGCCTATCAAACGGCTGAGGTAAGGCTCGCCAGTGTTATCTCCTAAGAAAACGAACTCGTTGCCTTGGGCATTGAAGTAATAAGTGCCAAGGCTTACCCACTTATCGGCATAGAGGGATTGGTTAACGATTTTGTCGTGGCGCTGGCCGGCGTGGAAGATGCGGTAACGCGCTCTGGTAGTGTTAGCATACAGTCTTGGAATAAATGCGAAGACCTCGTAGTAGCCTGGTCTGGGCAATGAAGGCTTCCAAATCCCGTAGTTTTCCAAGTTGTAAGTAGCATTGCGGGTCCAGAACATGTGCCCCCCATAGCCTACCGGAGCACTGTGGCGCCCCCTCAACGGCCCTCCCCACGTGAAACCGGGGTCAAGCTCGTCCACTATTATAGCAGCACCAGGCGGGGTGGGGCCAGGGGTCCACCAGAACTTTATAGTGGCAAAACCAGTATTCTCGTAGTAACGGACCTCAATCCTGTGGGTGCCACGGCTTACGTAGCGGGTCACAGAGTAGGTAGTGGCTGGCTGGTCCCACCAAGCATCAATTAGGGGTAAAGAATCCAGCCACACCCTTACGCCATCATCAGTGCGGGCATAAAAGGTATAATTTCCGGCCTGACTGAAGAAGATGTCGGCAGTCCAGCGGACAGAGAACCCATCGGAGGGAAGGCGGGGGTCAGGGGAACCGGTCCCCCAATCAAAGTTTATGGCTGGGTCCTGGCGGGGGAAAACTGGCGAACCAGCCAGGTCCTTGTTGTTGAAGTATTCCCCAAGCCAGACTCCAGGGGTAGGGACTGTAACTTTTTCCCAAGATAACTTGATGACGGCAAAGCCAGCGTGTTCGTAGTATTCCAGGACAAATATATGGTTCCCGGCGTAAAGGTCTTTCTCCGCAGTGTAAGTGGTAGCCGGCTGGTCTTTCCAGCTATCAATCAATAGGTCACCATCAACCCAGAAGCGGACACCATCGTCCACGGTTATAGTGAAGCGATACCTTCCGGCATCAAGGCTGGCTACAGCGAACCAGCGGACTGAGAAATTATCGGGTGGGATGGAAGGGTCTGGCGAGCCTGTCCCCCAGTCAAAGTTTATCTCCGGATCCTGGCGGACAAGGGTTGGGTTACCGGAAAGGTTGGGGTTATTGAAGTAAAGGCCAGTCCAAACCCAGGGTGAGGGGGAAGCTTCCGCCACAAGGGGGGCTAAAAGTAGGGCAATTGCAAAGCAAAAGGCTATTTTTGTTCGGAACATTTTAGCCTCCTCAGCCTTTCAGCTATGACTTTCTCATAACCTTGCATTGATGGTTTAAACCAGCCACCTTTAACCCCTTCGGGGAGGTATTGCTGAGGGACCCAGTGTTCGGGGAAGGCGTGGGGGTAAAGGTAGCCTTTTCCGTGACCGAGGGCTTTGGCATCTCGGCTGGAATCTTTGAGGTGTAGGGGGACTTCTCCAGCTCCGTGCTCTTCAATTTCCCGGAGAGCTTCAAAGTAGGCTCCAACGCTGTTGGATTTAGGGGCTGTAGCCAAGTAGAGGGTGGCAAGGGCCAAGTGATACTGGGCTTCAGGCAAACCAACCCACTCTAAGGCTTGCGCGCAAGCCGCTACTACCACAATCGCTTGAGGGTCAGCCAAGCCAACGTCTTCTGCGGCTAAGATTAAAAGGCGGCGCATTATGAAGCGGGGGTCTTCGCCAGC
>CAZPWR010000434.1:0-1571 GCA_964590555.1 uncultured Anaerolineae bacterium
ATGAGCATTGTCTTTTTGGCCGTAAACCCAAGCTGCTTTGATGCTTCTTGCTGAAGGGTGCTGGTGATGAAAGGAGGAGCAGGGTTCTTCTTCCTCGTCCCCCTCTTCACCCCTTGGACTACGTAGGAGGCCTTCTCCAACTCAGCCAGAACTGGTTCTACATCCTCTCGGCTCTTGAGGTCTACTTCTTTCCCGTCAATGCTTACCAACTTAGCCAGGAAAGAAGGGTGCTCAGGGGTGCGCTTGGCCAGCTCGGCCTTTATGGACCAATACTCCTGCGGGACAAAGTTCTGTATTTCCCGCTCCCTTTCCACAATGAGGCGGAGGGCAACGGATTGAACCCTTCCGGCGGAAGTTCGGTTGCGGACTTTGCGCCAAAGTAGTGGGCTTAGCATGTAACCCACAAGCCGGTCCAGGATGCGGCGTGCCTGTTGGGCATTTACGAGGTTCATATCAATGCTTCTGGGGTTAGCGAAAGCTTGCTCTATGGCTGGCTTAGTGATTTCGTGGAAGACCACTCTCTTGGCTTTAGTGCGCGGTATCTTAGCCACTTCCATGAGGTGCCAGGCGATAGCCTCCCCTTCGCGGTCGGGGTCGGTAGCCAAGTAAACTTCGGAGGCACCGCGGACGGCTTCCTGTAGCTCCTTTACTACTTCACGCTTTTCCTTCGGGACCACGTAATAAGGTTTGAAGTCGTTGGACACATCAACGCTGAGGCTTGAGCGTAGCAGGTCTCTTACGTGGCCTATGGAAGCTTTGACCAAGTAACCCTTGCCCAAGAATTTACCTACAGTGCGGGCTTTGGCTGGCGATTCCACAATCACCAGCTTGTATTTCTCCTGTGGGGGGTCGGGTAAATGTTCGTGGGCAGGAGTTCTGCCCGGCTTAATCAAGGTTGAGCCACACTCAGGGCATTGGCCACGAGTGGCAGGCCTATTCCCAGGTAGGTATACAGGCTCATGGTTTTTCATTGGCCGGCGTGCTTTGCACTTAACGCAGTAGGCTATGATGTCTTCTCCCATTTCCTCCATCCTTATCAAAGGTATTCTTCCATGTTCTTGTCCTTGAGTAGCTCCACCAGCTTTTTCACATCCTGGGCCCTGCTCTTGGGGCAGACCAGGATTATATCGTCAGTCTCTACTACAATCATGTCCTTGAGGCCGACGGTAGCGATGAGGCGCTTCGTGCCATACAGGAGGGAGCCAGTTGTATCAATGCCGATGTGCTCCCCTCCCACTATCACGTTGTTTGCTTCGTCCTTAGGCAGGATATCGGCCAGTGTAGCCCAGTTGCCAACATCGCTCCAGCCCATGTCCACGGGTATAACCATGACTTTGGAGGACTTTTCCATTATCCCCTGGTCTATGGACTCGCTTTCCACTTCTTGCCAGACTTCTTCCAAGACCTTTTCCTCTTCTTCGGTGCCTATAGCTTCATCTATGCGCATAAGCTGGGAGTAGAGTTTGGGCATGTGCTGGCGGAATTCCTCCATTATGGTGGAAAGCTTCCAGACGAAGATTCCGCTGTTCCAGTAATAGCAGCCCTGCTCTAAGTAGGAGCAGGCGGTTTCA